>NZ_JBKVWU010000062.1:0-12261 GCF_046972485.1 Hominilimicola sp. | reverse complement strand
GTCAATATTTATATCCGTATCAACAGACTGTTCACCCACATTTCCTGCCCAGTCCTCTGTTCTGAAATAAAGTTTTGTGTTTTTGATTTCGGAATTATCGGTTTTAATATGTAAGTAATAATCTTTTACAGGCAAATCGAATTTATTCCACGCAAGGTTATTTTCATTGTTAAGTACCGATTCTTTATACTCACTCGGTGTATCGGTGGAAGTCGTCACAGCATACTTAAACGGAATTTGCTTATCTTGGTCATAGCACCACGCAAAACTTGCCGTCAATCCGTCAAAATCAGATACCGTGCCTTTTCCGTCACTGAAATTCAGCGGTATGCAAAATTCACCGCTGTTTACATCACCGGTTATTTCACCGACATTTACAGTCGGTGCGATATTGTCAAAATAAATCTGCTGTTTCGGATTTTTCGATATTTTCTGCGTTGCCAACTCATTATTATACAAATCGACTACGTTTGCCGTGTTTATTTTTTCAATTCTTATAGGCTCGCTATTATCACAAGTCATATCGGCGGTTATCGTAATCGGTTTAAACGTAATCTTCGTTGCCGTCCGCTTGTTTACGCCGTCATACATATCTTCAAATTTTTCGGTTTCAAGCACTGCTTTACTTCCGTTTTGCGATATATTAAGTTCTGCAGTCATTGAACTTTTTTCGCTCGTTTTAATTTTTTCCGTTGTCATTGCAGAAAAAGTTAATGTATCGCCGACACCTGCAAACACACTGCTCTTGTCAATATCTTCAGGCCAATCGCTCGGCTGTGAATATGACGTTGAATCTGCCGCTATCATATTTCCCGCAATTTCAACGCTGTCAATTTCAGGTGCTTTTTTATCGACTAAAAGTGAGTAACTCGTCAAATCCTTTGTATGAATGTCAAGGCTGTTGCCGGCATAGTCCGTAATCGGAGATGTGGCGGTAAAGTATTCCGGAATTAATCCCGGTGCGTTGTCTATAACCTTAAATCGCGGTTCTTCGTTTCTCGCCAAATATTTGTCGGCATAAGCTATACCGTACATTTGACCGGTGTACTCTTTTTTGTCATACTCTATGCTCTTAATCTTCGTAATTTGATATTCCTTAACATTTTTAGGTGCGTGTACATAGAAAAATATTTCATTTCCGTTTATACCGCCGGAAGTCGCAGTAAGTTCCATATTTTGAACGCCGCTTTCAACGTTTGTCGCATAAAGCGTCAACGTAATCTTTC
This sequence comes from Hominilimicola sp., assembly GCF_046972485.1. Taxonomy (NCBI): domain Bacteria; kingdom Bacillati; phylum Bacillota; class Clostridia; order Eubacteriales; family Oscillospiraceae; genus Hominilimicola; species Hominilimicola sp. The sequence goes on along the minus strand of NZ_JBKVWU010000062.1, from coordinate 11,035 downwards.
CGTTTTCAATACTTCTCAGCTTTTCACCCATATCAAGATACAGTACAGTGCCGTTCATTTTTGCCGATTTAACAGTTGGCTTTGTTATATCGGCAAAGAACACATATGGTTTTTTTACTTTTGCATCAAATACACCTTGCATTTTAAACTTATTGTTTAACGTATCACCGCTTTGAAGTTTAAACCAACCGCTGTCCTTTTTTCCCTCACCTCGAATCATAGTATTCTTAAAGGACATTTTTGCGTGATTACCTATCAAATTAGCGCCGAACCTCATCATAAGCTGACCTGTCGCTTCCAATTCGGGAAATACGGAATTGTTTGCAACGCTGTCTTTCAGCTTAAAACTCGTTGACCAAAATCCGTTATCGTGTCCTCTGAATGTCGAAACGTAAGCCATACCCATAGTTTCAACCGCCTCATTGATTGAACCCCAGTATTGATAATACGCATTATCCACATCACATCTCTTGAACAACATTCCCGCCGTCAATGTCAAATCGGTTGCCCACCAATCCGACATATCGCGTGTGTACTTATTCATAAGTTTTTTGTTGTTGTACGTTTGCTCATTCAATATAGGTACTTTTACTTGATTTGCGACACTCATAACATCGCTGTCAGCCTTTGCAATTTGTGCGGGCATAAGTGCCGCAACAAATACAATACACAGTAATGTGCTTATAAATTTTTTCATCTTCTTTCCCTCCATATAGTTTTTTAATTCATTTTAAGTTCTATCATTTCGGTTGTTATACTGTTGTTATATATATCGGTAAGCTCATAACAAATATTCGTGTCATACTCGCCGACATATTCATAACCTACAGTAATATCGCCGTTTACAACGATTTTATCACCATATGAATACACTCCGTCATATTCACCGTCATATGTATAGTAATCGCATAAAAATTCCAACGTATCGCCGTTTTTAAGTTGCTTAAAGCCTTTTTGCGGAACTGATATATTTTCTTCTTCGCTGTACGGTCTGTAACCTGCCAAATAACCGTCGGGGTGCTTTTCGTCCCAATAAATCATTATTTCAATCTGCTCGTTGCCGTTAAGCACCGCAGGGACATAGCCGTATGTGTATCCGTCCTTTACGTTCTCCGGCGTTTCGTATTCAAAGTAAAACGGAACAACCTGACCGTTTAATGCAACCCAATAATAATCGAAATCGACCATTAAATCACCGTCATCGTCAAATTCATACACATTGTCCGAACCCAAGTCAACGTAACCATCGCCGTCATCAACATACACCCATACATTAATTCCGTTTATTTTATCCCATTCCTCGTCCGAAAGCGACAATGCGAAATAATCACCCTTGTCCTTTACTTCCAACTTATCTGATACATTATAGGTATCGTAATTTGTATTGTCATACCAGGAATAATCACTGTAATCATTCTCGCTCGAATAATTCATCTGTCCTGTACCCATAATGCTCAAAAATCTATCGAAAAAGCTGTTGTAGCCGTTATAACCGAACTTATCTGTTTCTGTTTTTATTTCCGCGTAATAGTCGGGATAGTCATACGGGAAATACATTGCAAGTCCGTTTGAATTGTAAGACGAACTGCCGGAATACTTAACCGCACTTCTAAGCACCTTGCCCAATTCCGTATCACTCTTGCCGCATTCTTCAAGATATGATTTTATATCAATCTGTTCATACTCACCGTCACCGAATGATTTTGCATTGTATCTTGCCTGCGATATTACGGAATATCTGCTGTCCAAAACTCCTTCTTCCTGCTGCATTGTTTCGCATAGCTTTGAATATGTATAAGGAATTTCTCTCAAATCTACGATTGAAAGCGTATTTGAATCAAAAAAACTCGAATCAGGACCGTTTATATAGTCCTCCACAATCTTCTTACCTATTTCGACAGTCGGCATTGACATATTGTCAGACAAATTTTTAAGCCATTCACTGTAATACCAACCCGTTCCCGGCTCATATTCCTCCGACGCAACAAGATAATCCGCATACGGTTCAAGCATATATGCCGTTTCAATCGTACCCATAAGGCACGCGTCAAAGCCTACAATATCAAACTTAATTCCGCTGTCTGACAGAGCATTTCCTATCTGTGACAGCGACAGCATATCATCAGGATACATTTCGTCATATCCGAAACCAAGTGCCGTACCGCCGCCGTGATTCCAAAGCACAAGTTCATATCTGTCGGCAGGATAATTTGAGGCAGACCATTTTATAAAATCAGTCAGCGTATTAGGGGACGTCATTTGTGCTTCACCCAAGTTCGCCACGTTCTGCAATTCACCGTTTTTAATTATATGACGTTCCGTTTTTCCGTCACTTATGCTTGCATTTTCCCACGCGGCCGCTCCGCCTGTCTGTAATGTAATATTAATATTATCCGCATTTGCCGCCGTCATTTCGGCAATATCTTCACTCGCCGCTCCGCCGTCACTTTCAAGGTCAGAACCTACCATATACACCATAAGTGTAACTTTATCCTCTCCGTTGCCCTTTATGTGAGTATAATAATCACGCATATTCGGAATATCGTAATTAACCGTTTCATACTCCTCCGATGGCATAATCAAAACCATACAAAACAACACAAATATCAAGCCTATAAATATTAATAATGCAATTCCTATTTTAAATAAACACCCTTTTTTCTTTGCCATAATCTCTCTCTTTCAAAAAAACATCCCCAATTACTCCAAAAGCGACAGCTAATGCTGCCGCTTTTCAATTTTTGCAGTACAGATAAAATGTACTTATATTTTATCTGGAGTCCAATAAAATATCGGATTTTTTAGGGGACTGTTTTAAATTTCTAAATCAATTATTCTGCGTCAACACCTGCAACGGCAGCCAAACCATCAGCTATTTTTGACATAGAATCTACCAACTGTAGTGCCTCGTCTTCATCTGTGAAATCAGTCTGTTCAATATCGCCAATTTCTTCGATTACGTCGGCAGCTTGATTTAGAAGATCAACTGTTTCTGCATCTGCCTCGATTGTACCGTCATTTACAGCGTCTGCAACTGTTGTATGCAGTTCAACAAGGTTTGAATAGATGTCTTGAAGCTGTGCGAATGTTTCATCATCGATAACAGTATCAGATGATGTTGTATCGTCAGAAGTTGTTGTTACGTTTGATGTTGTTGTGTCTGATGATGTATCTGCATCACTTCCGCAACCTGCTAAAGCTGTTACTGACATAGCGGCAATCATTGCCATAATCAAAATTTTCTTTTTCATAATATATATTTGTCCTTTCATTTAAAAAAAATTATTTTTTATTATTCTGCATACTCTGAGCCGTCTTTCGGCTTAAGTTTACCTGTTGCTATCATAATTAAGTCGATAAGCCACCAAATTCCGAATCCCCCACAGGTGATTAATTTTAAAATACCTGTACCTATGTAGCCAAGATAAAATCTGTCGATTCCAAGTTCCCCCAAAAAGATAGAGAGAATTAATGCCACTACCTTTGATTTCATTTCATTTCCTCCTTTTAACATACTTCTTAATTAATATACATCGATTAAGAAATTTATTCCTCTTTTTTATATTTTTTAAGCCAAGCCCCTTTTTTCCAAAAGAACTTTAAGCTTTTCCCCTACTTCTCTGGTTGCTCTGTTTAGGTCAATATTTTCTTCATTGACTATATCATACATTCCGTTTGTAAAAGCGTCACCGATTATCTCTTTCGCCAAACCGCCTGCACCGCTGTATATTTTTGAAATTGTAATCGTTTTTGAAGTTATGGCAATTTGGATTTTATATTTATCCACAGCAGGAAATTGAATACATCTCATTAATCCCGAACCCGTAATCTCAGGTTTACCGACAGAATATGTTTCGTCTTTCATAATCTCATAAAGTTCATCATATGTAATCTTATCATTTAGCTTAACTTTATCATACCCCTTAAAGACATCTTTTGCTCCGGACTTAAATGAATCAAAAAATCCCATCTCATATCTCCTTATCTTCTGCTGTATCTCATTGCTTTCTGATGAAATTATAATATACCGAAAATCAAAATTCAATAGATTTTGCATCAAACGCATTCTGCACGTTTTAAAAGCAAATTTCCGCACCGAAACTCAAGTTTATTAACTGAAACTCAATTTTATATGTTGAATTATTATTTTTACAATGATATAATATAGTCAGAGTATATCGGCAAAATGTTGACAGCTCTTAAATCCATAAGGCGGTGAACACGATGAATATTGCAGTTGTTGATGACTTAGCCGTCGGCAGAGAAACGCTTGTAAATTACCTTAACGAATATTTCTCCGAAAGAAATATGAACGTTACAATATCCGACTTTTCCGATGCCGAAAGTTTTGTCACGCAATTTGAAAACAACAAATATAATATAATTTTCTTTGACATATATATGCCGGGTATGAGCGGAATTGAAGCTGCAAGCACTGTACGCAAAACAGACAGTTCGGTTGAAATCATCTTCCTTTCCACAAGCAATAACTTCGCTTGTGAAAGTTACAGTGTAAATGCTTTTTGTTATCTTGTAAAACCGATAACAAAAGATGCAGTTGAGTCACTTATGCAGAGATATTTTGAAAAATACGAAGAACCTTCAAAAGCATTATCGGTTCTGTACAAAACAAAACCCGAAATAAAACTTGAAATAGCATATGATTCGATAATGTACATAGATGTTACAAACAGAAAAGTCCGACTTCATTTGAAGGACAAGACGATTGAAATTCAAAACACATTTTCACAATGTGCGTCAATTTTAACAGAAGACAGCCGTTTTTCAAACTGCTGTAAAGGATTTATCGTAAATTTTGATTACGTCAACACTGTTTCGGGCAATGATTTTTTAATGCAAAACGGAGATTATGTTCCGATTAAAAAACGTGAAAATCAACAGGTAAAGAAACAGTATTTAACTTATGAATTAAAAGATATTATAAGAGAATAAAGGGCACTATGATTACTATGGAAAATAAACAACGCGTTAAGACTATTGCGGTAATTTTTATTATCGCAATAGTTCTTATCTCTTTGATTACAGAATTTTTATATATTTTCAATAACAAATATACATACAACAAGCTCCAGCCCGAAAAAGGCGTGTTGACGCTTTCGCAAGAGGAAATTGACAGCAATTCGTTTCACTTTCTTATAAAGGATTGGGAATTTTACGAAGACGCACTTCTCACTCCGACATATTTTAAAAATCAAACTTCACTTCCGAATATGAAATATGTTTCAATCGGTGATACTGAGTCAGCGTACACAAGCCAAACAAAAAATAATACCTTTATCGGAACATACAGAATGAAAATAAACTTCCCCGAAAAAGAGGGTTTTTATGCACTTGAAATGCCGCAGGTTTACTCGGCATATGAGTTATACATCAATGACAAATTGTATTTAAAGGTCGGCGATACACATAATTACAAAGCACAAATACAAAACCGCTGCACATTTTTCGCTGCCTCCGGCGAAACATATATAACAATCGCCGTCAAGGACGCATCCGGCATTAAAGCGGGAATTACGTCACCGCCGACACTCGGCAAGCCGTATTCAATCAATATCACCAGAGCATTTAAGTTTTTGATAAACAACTTTATCATGACATTGATATTCTTCGGTGCGCTGTTCTCGCTTATTCTCGCAATTAGCGGCAAGAGCAATTATTCGTATATGTTCTTCTTTATGTGCCTTATATATGCCGTTTACCTAAATCACCCGCTGATCAATTTGTGTTTTTCCATGGGCGGTAATTTTTCATATGTATTTGAGTATTTTTGCACGCACTTTGTGTATTTGATGGTTATAATGCTCCAAAACAGGCTCTGCAATTTAAATAAAAACGTAAGCAGTATTTCCGAAATATGCGGTTCGGTATTCTGTGCAATCGCATTTGTATATCGCATTTGTATACGGTATATTTACACCTTATTTAAGTGCACCGTTATGTACTTTCCTTTCAACCCTATGCAATGTGTTTGAGTGGTTAGCCGCAATTTATCTTGTCGCAATAGGCACTTATGCGGTCTTTAATGATATAAAATACGGCAGAATTTTTCTGTTCGGCAATGTTTGCTTTGCTGTATCGTTATTACTTTACATTATTCAACCGCTTTATGATTCGATTTACACCGACCAGTCGTTTGAAATAGGTATACTTACGATTTTGGGCTGTCTGTACTTTGTATACTGGGCAAGTATTATAGATAATTACAGACGAAATATTGTTCTCGATGACGAACGACGACTTATGGAACGTCAGATAAATCTTTACAAGGAAAACTATGTCCACATAACCGAACAAATCGAAGAAACACGAAAGCTCCGCCACGATATGCGTCAGCATTTCAGAGTAATAAGCGACTTTGCAAATAATCGTCAATTTGATAAAATCGCAGAATACCTCGAAGAATATTCAAGCGAAACAAATGACACAGTACCGCTGTTCTTCTGCGAAAATCTTACGCTTAACGCACTGCTCCACTTCTATGTTTCTTCATCGGCTAAAAATTCAATAGACTTTAAAACTTCGGTATCAGTTCCGAACGGACTGCCTATGAGTGATATTGATTTTAGTATTTTGGTCGGTAATCTTGTCGAAAACGCTATGGAGGCTTGTTCTAAGGCACCGCTTAAAAACAGGCGAATTGTGCTGAACTGTACCGCTGATAAAAACAAATTGATTTTAGATTTAAAAAATACGTTTGACGGCAATGTTAAGAAGATTGGTTCTAAATTCCTGTCGTTTAAAAAGGGTATGCACGGCTTGGGACTTGAATCAGTTAACGCCGTTGTTGACAAGTATCACGGTGTTATGAATGTTTCAAATTCAGCCGATATGTTCATCGTCTCGCTTGTTATATTCTTCTAAACAAAAAGCCCGCAAACGAAACGTCAACAGCTTCAAAAATCAAATCAACAAAAATCCGACGTAATCAATACGTCGGATTTTTTAATTTCTATTCTCGCCACATCATTATCCGTTATACCCTCGCCGATATTCGGCACAAATGCCGAATACGCCATATCCGCGACAAACAGGACTACAAGTACGACACATATAATCTTCTTAATTTTCATAGGAATTTTGCAAAACAGATGGTCAAGTGACGGTGCTACAAGGTACACCGCCGCACAACCGCCGAGTGCAAACACAGCCAATCCCTCAAGGCAAATTCTGCCTTGAAAATTCATAAAATATCCGCTGTAATCCCACCAACGCATACCCTGAACTTTTTCAAGTATAAGCGATGTAAAATACTCTATTACACCGCACAGCACCATTGACAAAAGGAATGTCAGCCACGGTTTGTTTCTGAATTTTTTTAAAACAATCAGCACGACCGTACCGCCTACGCCGTAAATCGGCAGCCACGGTCCGTGTGAAGTACCTCTGTTGATAAATTCACCTCTTGTAAACAGGAACAATAACACTTCCCACAGCCAACCTATCATTGCAAATGTGAAAAATATCAGTATCAATGACGATAATCCGTAATCACGTTCATAATCTTCCTGAATCCACTTCTTGCCCTTAGGCACTGTTATGAAGTATTCATTAATAGGATATATTCCGCTTGTCACTTCACTTTCAAGCAATTTATCGCACAGCCTGTCCGCATTTTCAATATTTCTTTCCTTTGCTTTTTCACGCAACGTCATATAAAGTTCAACTGTCGTCATACGTTTATACGGTTCAAGGAAAAATACGCCCAAAATCTGAAGTGTAAGTATATTCAATATATCCCAACCGATAAATGACAAATCAATCAAAAATGCTCTCCACTTATACCCTTTCATCATATCTTCAGAAAGTTTTATAGCCTCTTTTGCACTCAATTCGGGATTTTCCGCAATAATCATCGGTACAAGTTTATATGAATAAATCTTAATAAATCCGCCGACTATCGTTAAGCACCATAAAAGTGAATACACACTTCTTACAAACATAACCCATGCAATATGCAGTGCCTTTTTTATAGACCACGGAAACAATATTCGTGAAATTCTCGTACCTGTGTAGACTCGAATTTCAAGCAAATACCGATACAGTCCGATAAGCAAAACCTTCGTAAAAAGAATGGCTATAAGCAAATAAATCAACGAGCCGATTGCAATAGTAACACCGGCACTCACTCGGTCGTTAAACACAATTTGATTTATCGAATTTAAAACACCGTAAACAAAGTTACCTGCACCCTCGGTATTCTTCGCAAACACCGACAGTACACCTCTTGTCCAATGCTGTGCTCTTTCACTTTCCTCACCGCTCTTGCCTAAAAAGTTATCGACAACTTCCGTATTCGACATATCGGAATTGTGATTTTCCGCAAAAAGCACCGTTCCGTTAAGTTGGTCAAAATAAGTGTCTTTTAATGTCCTCACTTCTTTAAGCGGATTTGTGAAACTGCCCATAACAACGGCCGCGATAAAGCACGTTATAACAATGCCGATATAATTCCGCTTAAAAGTTCCCCTTGCCTTTTTCTTTAAATCTCTTATCTTCCACATATTTATATACCCCGTTTTATATACTTCTGGCAGTATCCGCCACGCATTTTATGTGTAACAAATCAATATCGTTCGACAACGTACAATCCGCCCCCGGTATTGTACCTTTTTTCCGACCGTATTTATAAATTTTATTGTTTCCGACTTAATTTCATCAAGCGTACCGCTGTATAAAACGCCGTTTTTTCTGTTGTCAAAGCCACCGAACACGCAATTTGTGTTAAAGAAATCTCTACCCACATTTAAGTCCATATCTTCCACATAAACCGCCCAATTTACCGCCGCTGCTCTATAATTTTTCCATACTTCTGTTTTTGTCGCCGCTCCAACCGTAGCAATGAAGTATATTTACTGATACTGTTGGCACAATCAAGCACCTTTAAATCATACGGCTCTACAAATTTATGATATTCCTCCGAAGTAAATCTAAAAGTTTCCGCGTTTTGCACACAGTCATAAATACCGTCACAGCCTGCCTCCCGTATAAGGGCTTTCACAAGAGTTATTGCATCTTCAGCAATCACTTCACACGCATATTCAACCGCTAACTAATCTTATATATAATTATATCTCACAAAATATTATCTGTCAAACTTAAATAAATAAAAACAAATGCCGACCGCATCCGCGATAAACCAACCGATCGGAATTGACCACCAAATACCGACCACACCGATAACACGCGACAAAACATACGCAAGCACTACTCTTATTCCCAAAGAAATAACCGTAAGCACAACAGACATACTCGGTTTATTTATAGCTCTGTAATATCCGTAAAGCATAAACAAAATACCTATGCCGATATAGCAAGCACCCTCTATACGCAAATACTGTACGCCGATGTTTATAATCTCCGTGCTTTCGGCATTTACAAATATCATCATAAGCGGTTTTGCGAAAATAAACACAATCGCACTGATAAAAATACAGAACAGTACAACACTTTTGAGTGCTTTTTTAATTCCGTCTTTTATTCTGTCATACTTGCCCGCGCCGAAATTTTGTGCGATAAAAGTCGAAAACGCATTTCCGAAATCCTGTACAGGCATATATGCAATGGTGTCGATTTTCACAGAAACGGCAAACGCCGCCATAATTTGTGTACCGAAACTGTTTACAATCCCCTGCACCATAAGTATGCCGAAATTCATTACAGACTGTTGCAGACACGTCATTCCCGATAGTATTGCTATGTCGTATGCCGTACGTTTTACAAACTTTGTATCTTCATATTTTAATCGAAGTTCGGGATAACGAATGTACACATATATCATAAGTCCGATACCCGAAATATACTGCGATATTACAGTTGCAATCGCCGCACCGCGTATGCCTTGCTTTAATACCAAAACAAAGTACAAATCAAGACCGATATTAAGTATCACAGATACGCACAAAAACACAAGCGGAATTACGGAATTGCCTATTCCTCGCAGAAGATTAGAAAAATAGTTGTATAGGAATGTCGCGAAAATGCCTACAAATATCCACTTCAAATATTCGATCATTATACCTTGAATGTCATACGGCACTTGAAGTATTTTCATAATACGGCCGCAAAGGTAAAATGACGCAAACGTCAGTATGAGTGAAAATATTCCTATCATAACAAACGAAATAAACATTCCGTTTTTCAGTCGTTTTATATTTTTTTCGCCGAATGTTATTGAAAAAAATGCACTGCTTCCAAGACACAATCCCAAAATAACAGATGTTAAAAATGTCATCAGTGAATATGACGAACCGACCGCCGCCAAAGCATTGTCGCCTATGTATTTTCCTACTACCCATGTATCGACTAAGTTGTAAAACTGCTGCATTACGTTACCGAGCATAAGCGGTATCGCAAACACCCAAAGTTTTTTATTTATGTTTCCTACCGTCAAATCTTGTTTTGATTTCACAATTCAAAACTCCTTCTAAAATTGTAAAAGGCTGTACACAAATACAGCCTTTACACATTATGCGTTTTTGTCATATAAAAATTCAATTTCCTTGCCTTGTTTGCGTTGTTCCACGCAGTCGTCAACAACCGTTCACCCGATGAACCTCACGCACCGATAGCGTCCGATAAGCCTTGCATAACGTTATTTAAAGTTTTATTTCCTCCTGTATTTCTCCTTAATACTTTATAAACAGCCAATAATACTATTATAAGTAATGTTAAATATTTTGTCAAGAAAAATAAGATTGTTGGTGATGGTTTAATCTCATAAATTACACCGATTTTTCATATATATGCTATACAGAAAGGTCGGTGGGAGAATGAAAGATTATATCGAAAAACGGGCTGTCGAATTGGCACAGTATATTGTAGACAATAACGCCACAGTCCGCAAAACTGCCAAAATTTTTAATATCAGTAAATCTACCGTGCACACCGTAGTATCTATCCGTGTCGGTTATGTTGGGTGATGGATTATGAGGTAAATTGAATACAAAAACGAGGACCTGAAAATGAACCGACCCCCAAAAGTTAGACCAAAAATCTAACTATTGGGAGGTCGGTT
>NZ_JBKVWU010000061.1:376-12370 GCF_046972485.1 Hominilimicola sp. | reverse complement strand
AATGCCCATATTGCACCGTTTATACCTTGCCAAGTAGTTTTTTCAAAATCTCCTAAAGGAAGTAATAAATTATATCCACCGACATTTTTAGGGTCTTTTCCGATTGATGTGAGTGCAATTATAACTCTTGAATATTCGGTATATTTTTTGTTATGCAATACACCGCCACATTCTTTTACATAATTGACAACATTGTTGTAATAATTCTCGTAATAGCCGACAGGTATATCACCGTCATTTCTGCTCAGTCCCATTATCAGCCACTCACCGCCTATCGATGATACGGCAGGAGTTTTCGAATTATCATATAAATATTTTTCCGTATCACTTATGACGCTGTTTATATCGTCAATACTTACCGCAAAAGCATTTGCAGATGAAATCAAAACAAACGATAAAATTAAAGATATTATTTTTTTCATTAATACGCTCCGTTTCTGTAAAATCAAATAAAAAAAGCTGTGATAATTTTTTCAAATTATCACAGCAGAGTTTTCCTGTGTATATCACATATCGGCACGCAAACAACACGCTTAATACATTTATATAAGCGTACGATACTACTGCTCCTATATTGACAATATCAATAAGTACGGAGCAGTATCAAAGCAGGTCTTCTGACTCGTATTATATAAAGCAAGCTTAACATTTTTATATTCGCCTTCTCAGTTTCCCAATGACTGACTTTCATCAAAAAATATAAAAACTTCAATACATACAGCGACTGTTATCGTTCGGAATTCTCACCCGATTCCCTTTTCACCGACTATACCCATACAATATAGCCGACACTTTGTGTGATTATTCATTTTTTAGTATTATATCATCAAAAATATGTACCGTCAATGTGCTATATTACTAAAGTTACACTTGACATTCACATATTTTATACCTTATAACACAAAAAATGCGACACCTAAAAGCATCGCATTTTGAATTACATTATGAATTTTGTTTTGTATAGTTAAGAAGTCCGCCTGCGTAAAGCATTTCTTTTTGACGGTCTGACAAATCTGCATTAACCTCAAAATCAAAGCCTTTTGTTACGTTTGTCACCTTAATAACTTTACCGTTGGCAATTTGCTTACCGATATTTTCAATCTTCAATTCGTCCATTTGGTCAATCTTATCGTAATCCGATTCATTTGCAAATGTTAGCGGCACGATACCGGCATTAATAAGATTAGCCATATGAATTCTTGCAAATGACTTAACGATAACTGCCTTAACACCCAAATACAACGGTGCAAGTGCAGCGTGTTCTCTTGAAGAACCCTGTCCGTAGTTTGAACCGCCGACTATTATACTCTTACCAAGTTCAAGTGCTCTGTCGTGGAACTTTTCGTCACATACAGCGAAACAGAATTCCGAAATCTTAGGAATATTTGAACGCAACGGCAAAATCTTTGCACCGGCAGGCATAATATGGTCTGTTGTGATATTATCGCCGACCTTTAGCGAGCATTTTGCATCTATTGTTTCAGCTAACGGCTCTGATACAGGGAAAGGCTTAATATTAGGACCTCTAAGCACTTCAATACTGTCCATATCCTTTTCATCTGCCGGAGGAACTATCATATTATCGTTTATAGTGAACTTTTCAGGCAATGTTATATCAGCCGCGTCACCAAGTGTTCTTGGATCTGTAAATACACCTGTAATAGCTGAAATAGCAGCTGTTTCAGGTGATACAAGATAAATCTGACCGTCTTTTGTACCACTTCTGCCTTCAAAGTTTCTGTTAAACGTTCTTAGTGAAATACCCTTTGAATTAGGTGACTGTCCCATACCTATACAAGGACCGCAAGCACTTTCCAGTATTCTTGCACCTGCGTCAATCATAATAGCCAAAGCACCGTTATTTGCAAGCATATTCAAAACCTGCTTTGAACCCGGAGCAATTGCAAGAGAAACATCAGGATTAACAGTCTTACCTTTTAGAATATGTGCAACTTTCATCATATCAAGAAGTGATGAGTTTGTGCATGAACCGATACAAACTTGGTCGATCTTCATACCGCTAAGTTCACTTACCGACTTAACATTATCAGGTGAATGAGGGCAAGCTGCAAGCGGTTCAAGTTTGCTAAGGTCTATATTAACTTCTTCGTCATATACAGCGTCTGCGTCTGCACATAGAGGTGTGTATGCCTCTTCTCTGCCTTGTGCTTTCAAGAATTCATGTGTTATTTCGTCTGATGGGAATATTGATGTTGTTGCACCAAGTTCCGCACCCATATTTGTAATAGTTGCTCTTTCGGGAACTGACAAAGTTTTAACTCCTTCACCGCAGTATTCGATAACTTTGCCTACACCGCCCTTAACAGAAAGACGCTTTAGAACTTCCAAAATTACATCTTTTGCGGCAACCCACGGTTGAAGTTTGCCTGTAAGATTTACCTTAACGACTTTCGGGCAAGTAATGTAATATGTACCTCCGCCCATTGCAACAGCAACGTCCATACCGCCTGCGCCTATGGCAATCATTCCTATACCGCCGCCTGTCGGTGTATGGCTGTCCGAACCGATAAGTGTTTTACCCGGAATACCAAAACGCTCAAGATGTACTTGGTGACAAATACCGTTACCGGGTCTTGAGAAGTAAATTCCGTGTTTTTTACAGACACTGCCGATAAATCTATGGTCATCAGCATTTTCAAAACCATTCTGCAATGTATTATGGTCAATATATGCAACAGAACGCTCTGTTTTTACTCTTGGCACACCCATAGCCTCAAACTCAAGATATGCCATTGTACCTGTTGCGTCCTGTGTAAGGGTCTGGTCAATTCTAATTCCGATTTCACTGCCTTTTACCATCTCACCTTCAACAAGATGTGCAGACAGTATTTTTTCTGTTAATGTTTGTCCCATAACAACTTCCTCCGTAAACTCATTTTTCTATACTATTTTAATACAAATCCTATGTATTTGTCAAGTCATACACACCTTTTATTTAAAACCGCATATTATAAAGCGGAGGTGTTTTAGATATGATGGATATATGTTTTATTGCATTGTTTACCGTGTTTTGTACTATGGGAATATACTTCTTTGTAAAAGAAATTACATCGGCACTTTTGAAAAACCATATTAAAACGAAAATTCTTCTTGAAGTACATAATTCCGATATTGATATTGAAGGTCAGATACGTTCGATTATTTCGGCAAATCCCGAAAGCGATATATTGATAAGCGATAAAAGTGAGAATGACGAAATAGGTATGATTCTTCATAAAATGTCCGCTGATAATTCGTGTATAATTTTAGACAACGTTAAAAGCTCCCAAAAATAAATTTTGGGAGCTTTTTAAATTATTTATCTTCGTTTTTTGCTATTTCTTTTATCGACGTTACAAGTCCTGCAAGTCCTTGTATTTCCGACGGTATAATTATCTTTGTAGCCTTGCCGTCAGCGGCTTTTTCAAAACTTTCAAGTGCCTTTATTGCAATATACGGTTCACTTGGCTTTGAGTCGTTAATTCTTCTGATACCTTCTGCAACGGCTGTCTGTACTGCGATAATTGCTTCAGCCTCACCTTCTGCCTCTTTAATAGCGGCTTGTTTTTTAGCCTCTGCACGAAGTATTGCAGACTCTTTTTCACCCTCTGCCAAAAGAATTGCAGACTTCTTTTCACCCTCTGCACGAAGTATTGATTCACGTCTTTCTCTTTCGGCTTTCATCTGACGTTCCATTGCGTCTTGAATTTCAGCAGGAGGCATAATGTTTTTAAGTTCAACTCTGTTAATCTTAATACCCCATGGGTCAGTTGCCTCGTCAAGAATTGCACGCATTTTTGTATTTACAGTATCACGAGATGTCAATGTTTCATCAAGTTCAAGGTCACCGATAATGTTTCTTAGAGTTGTTGCAGTAAGATTTTCAATAGCCATCATAGGTCTTTCAACGCCGTATGCAAACAATTTCGGGTCGGTTATTTGATAATAAACAACCGTATCAATCTGCATTGTTACGTTATCCTTTGTTATAACAGGTTGCGGCGGAAAGTCAACAACGTGTTCCTTTAAATTAACTTTCTTCGCAATTCTGTCTATAAACGGCACTTTAAAATGAAGTCCGACACCCCATGTTGCGTAGTAACCGCCAAGACGTTCAATAATGTATGAATGTGCCTGTGGAACTATTTTGATATTTGCTACAATAATCACCAAAATAATTATTAATAAAAGTATAATTGCTAATGGCATTTTAATCATCCTTTCTCTTTACAATAAGTTTTACACCCTCAATTTTTTCGATAACAGCCGTTTCGCCTTTGAGTACATGAGAGTTGTCTATACTTCTTACAGTCCAGACTTTTCCGTCAACTTTGCCCTCTCCCAAGCCTCTGATATTATCGACATCGCTTGTTATCAAAACTTCTTTACCAACCAAACTTTGAGCATTTGTTTCAACATTTCTCGGTTTGAAGAACTTCATCGACAACGGTCTTAAACACAGTATACAAATAAATGATACCACGATAAACACAGCCATTTGAACATAGAAATTCGTACCCAAAAATGCCGCAATCATTCCGCCTAACGCACCGATTGCAAACCAAATGCTGACAAGCTGATAAGTAACTGCCTCAAGAATAATAAACGCTATTATTCCCAAAATCCATATTACAGCCTGTTCCATAACTATAACCTCCCTCTATTGCATTATATATTAAAAGTTATAAACTTACAATAGTTTTTTAAAAATATTTTTCACATATGTTTTTCTTTTACATATTATATATTAAAAGATTACAGAGGTGGGATATATGCTTAATTGTTGTATGAGAGGTTGTTCAAAGGCAGTTGGGCTGGCGGCTTTGTCATTTTGTGCGGGTGTGATAGCGGGAGCATTTCTTCCTATGGCTATTATTGCGGTAATCGAAATGATTTTTCTTCTGCTTTTTGGGTATTTGTGTTTGTTTAAATGGTAGAAAGGAGTAGGTAAAAATGAAAATCGTTGTCGTAAAAATGCCAAAATGTCTTAGAGGTATCGTTAAAACAATTTTTAAAATGTAGTACATAGAAAAAGGAAAGCAACTTAATGCTTTCCTTTTTCAGTATTATAAATTGCTTACCCAATTTTTAATTTCTTTTTCCGATATACCGTTTACCATTTTACCTGTTTGCCATTTTGCATTCGGGCTCAGTTTGCTCAAAACATCAACTGTCTTACCCATACCGCTGCCACCTGAAGTTGCAAACGGAACGATTGTTTTACCTGACAAGTCATAGTTTTCAACAAATGTATCTATAATTGTAGGTGCAACGTACCACCAAATTGGGAAACCAATTAATACTGTATCGTAATCTGCCATATTGTCAAGCTTGTTTGCTATTTTCGGACGTGAGTCGGGATTGCTCATTTCAACTGAACTGCGACTTGTTTTATCTCTCCAGTCAAGGTCTGCATTTGTATAAGGCATTGTAGGTTTAATTTCAAATAAATCCGCATTAGCCACTTTTGCAATTCTTTCCGCTACGCTCTTTGTAACACCGCTTGCGGAAAAATATGCTACCAATTTTTTACTCATTTTAAATTCCTCCTAATTACTTATTGAATCCGCTGTTTGTAATCCATTTCTGTATTGTCTGTCGCTTGTGTTGTTTCGCCTGCAACACAACCTGTTATACCGCAAAATACAAGCGAGCTGTAAATTCATGTTATTATTGATATTATTCTTTTTATTGTGTTTCTCTCCTTTTAGTTTTCTTTTGGATAATGTTCATCATCAACAGGTTCAAGCCATTCATTTGATGTATTTTCACCCGGACACTCAACTGCCAAATGGCTGAACCAACTGTTTGCCTTTGCACCGTGCCAATGCTTGACACCTGCAGGAATAGCGACTATATCGCCCGCTTTCAGGCTTTGCGGTTCTTTGCCTTCTTCTTGATACCAGCCTTCACCGTCTACACATAAAAGAAGTTGACCGCCACCGCTTGTTGCGTGGTGAACGTGCCAATTATTACGGCAACCAGGCTCAAAAGTTACATTTGCCACAAATACCGTTTCATTCGGATTTGTAAGCGGTTTTAAATAACTGTTTCCGATAAAATACTTCGCATATGCCGTATTTGCCTCACCAATACCGAACATTCCACCGTGATTTTCAACAGTAGTATCATCGGCATACACTTCTTTTACAACACGAAATGCCGACCACGCGTTCGGCCAACCCACATAAAAAGCAAGATGTGTTAAAATCTCTGCCATTTCTGTTTTTGTAACGCCGTTTTTCTTTGCGGTCATTGCGTGGTACTGAAAAGAACTGTCGATTAGACCTTTGCTAACCAATGCGGTTACTGTAAGTATTGATCTCATTTTTAAAGACAATTTATCTTCTCGCGACCATACTTCTCCGAATAATACATCATCATTCAGTTCTGCGAATTTCGGAGCAAAATCGCCTAAACTGTCCCTACCTGCTGTTTGTTTTACCATTTTAAATTCCTCCTAATTATTATTTTTTATTTCATTCTTTAAATAATCTAAATTAGATATTTGTTTTTCTAATATATGAATTTTGTCAAGCGCTTTTTTTCGTTTTTGACTTAGGATTTTAAGACATTCCTCGTCATTTTCGCCTGACAGTATAAGCTGCATATATTCATCAATATCTTCTTTTGAAAAATCTGTTTCATACAATGTCATTATCATACTTAATCTTTTTATATCTTCATCATTATAATGCCATTCGCCCATAACTCTTTTTACGGTTTTGCAAAGTTCCATACTTTCATATTCTTTTAAAATCTTTATGGGAATACAGTATTTTTCGCTTGCCTCTTCTATTGTCATAATTTCCTCCATAAAAAATATAGATGTCTTTTATTTGACATCTATATTCTATCAATAACAAGTACATATGTAAAATACTTATATTGTATTTCAAGCTATACATTCAAGGCATTTCTTAATGTGTTTTATAAAAGAATTGACAGACGGTGAAACAGTACGATTTTTTCGCCAGACTATTACAGTTCCTGTTTCAAGCATCGGTGAAAGCGGCTTAAAGCATAAATCGTCGTAATACATATCACTGTCAATACACAGTGCCAAACCTACTCCGCCTTTTACAAGCGATTCGGTATTATATATAAGGTCACAGCTTGCCACTATTTTGATATTGTCGCAGCAATCACCGAACCAATTTTCTATTTCATTTCGTACGCTTTCACGTTTTGCGAATATCAAAGGCTGACCTGCTAAATCTTTGGGAGTAATATATTCTTTTTCCGCAAGCGGACAATCTTTTCGCATTATAACTCCCCATTTTTCTTTTTGCCCCAAACGCACAAATTCATATTTACTTATATCGACAGGCTCTTTCAAAAGACCAATATCAACAGTACCGTTTTCAATTTTATCTTTAATATCGTCAGCAATTCCACTGCAAACCTCAAACATTACTTTCGGATTTTCTTTTCTGAATGATGCCGCCAACTTTGCAACTCCACTCAATACACAAGTTTCTCCGCTTCCAATGGTTATCGTTCCCATAAGCATATCGTCACTGTGTGACAAATCTTCTCTTATCTTTTCTTCTATATTTATAATTTCCTGTGCACGTTGTTTTAACAGTATTCCGTCCTCTGTAAGTGATATACTGTGTTTTCCGCGTTTAAATAACTTCACTCCGAGTTCTTCTTCCATCTGCATAAGCTGTCTTGATAAAGTAGGTTGCGTTAC
Source organism: Hominilimicola sp. (assembly GCF_046972485.1). Lineage (NCBI taxonomy): Bacteria > Bacillati > Bacillota > Clostridia > Eubacteriales > Oscillospiraceae > Hominilimicola > Hominilimicola sp. Next base: position 4,674 of record NZ_JBKVWU010000061.1, on the reverse strand, counting down.
ATTCAGTCTTTGTGCCGCTCTTGTTATATTTTCCTCTCGTGCAACCATCAAAAAATATTTTAATACTCTAAGTTCCATCGTAACCTCCGAATATTTGTTCTTTATTTTAGTTTATCACAACAATTAAACAAAGGCAATCCGAAAATTCCGAATTGCCTTTAACTTAATATTTTGTTTTACCAAATATGCACTCTGTCCTCAGGGGCAACATACATACCGTCATTTTCCTTTATGCCGAATGTGTCATAAAATTCCTGGTCATTTACAATAGTACGGTTTGTACGCAATTTATCAAGACAATGAACATTTGTTTGAGAAATATATTGCATATATTCACGGCTTGAGCTTGACGCCCATGTTCTCGCTATTGATTTATATAATGCCTCGTAATTCGGATTGTCAAGGTGAGAAACTATTTCCGTTATACAAGATACCGCACCCAAATCGGCTATATTTTCGCTCAATGTCAGCTCACTGTTCACAGCAATTCCCGGTGCCGCCTCTTCTCCTTCATAAAAAGCTTCAACATCCTTGCAAAGTTTTGAAAATGCACTGTAATCTTCTCCTGTCCACCAGTCAGTCGCATTACCGTTTTCGTCAAATTTAGCACCGTTATTGTCAAATGCGTGTGTAATTTCGTGCGCAATAATATATCCGATACCACCTAAATTTTCTTCATATGACGCGTTTACATCATATATAGGTGCTTGCAGTATTCCAGCCGGGAATGTTATACTGTTTGCCAACGAGTCATACATTGCATTAACCGTATAAACAGCCATGCCCCAATCATTTTTATCTATCGGTTCGTCTTGATGTTCAATCAAATTTTTCACCTGCTCTTTGGAGATTGCAAGCATATTTTCAAAATAACTTCCGCCGTCTGCAGCTAATTTAATTTCAACATCGTCCATATATGACTGAACATTTTCGGGATAACCTACATTAATTTGCATCGTATCAAGTTTTTTCAATGCCTTTTCCTTTGTGGTATCACTCATCCATGTAAGCTTTTCAATCCTTGTTCTGTATACATCTATTATGTCACTTATCATTTTCTCGACATTTTGTTTTGCCTCTTTGCTGAAATAATTTTGAGCATATAATTCGCCAAGATAGTCATACATAACGTTTTCTATTGTTATAGTTGCTCTTTCCTCCGCGGTATAACTTCCCTCTGTTCCGTAAAACGCATTTTGGAAATCGGTTGACACTTGTGTAAATTCTTCATTTAACGTTTCGCCCCAACCCAACAATACTATAAGTTTGGCTCTTGTCTTTAAAACATCGATATTGTCTTTATTATAAAGTTCTCCGTTTTTCTCCAACAGACCAACGTCCGAAACAAGGATTTTACCGTTATACTTCAATTCCGAATCCTTTAATATTTTTGAAATATCCATATTCGGTACTGCTTTCTGCAATTCTTCCAATGTATACAGATTGTATATTTTGTCAACGTCAGCATTATCCTGTGTATCAAGCATACTCTCGGCAAGCTGTTTTTCAAAATCAAAATATGCCTCTGAATGTTTTTGAGCGTTTTCTTTAGTTTCTCCGCTCAATACTAAATTTTCAGTCAAATAATCTTTGTATGCTTTTATCTGCTCCGCATCGTCTGACATATATATGTCTTTCGGCAATATCGGTGCTATCATATAAAAATCCGGTATATTTTTTGTGTTGTCCTTAAAATCAGCCGTTACCGAAAAATCACCCAATGCCGATATACAAAGTTCCTTAATCAATTCACTGTTTATTTCGTTCAAATCCTTAATTGTCTTTACTTCATCAATTTTATCAAGATACGGTTTTATTGGTGTAATACCTGCTTTATTTCTTGATTCCGTATCTGTTATATTGTTGTATAAATCAGCTATTTTCTGTTCTTTTGTACCTTTTTCGTGTGATTGGTTTATGATATTTGCCAGCAAATCATTTATTCGCTCTGTATTTTTATCATCTAAGCTGTATGCATTACCTGCAATCAATCTGCCGGGTTTTATTTCAAAATTGTTTAGTGCGTCTTTATTAACCGTTGCATAAAAATCGTCTTTTAAATTGCTGCCGAAAACCGCATATGTTCTTTTTATAAACAAGTCCATTTGAGTGTCGGTTACATTTTCATCAGGTGAAAATATTCCCTCCGAGGTTCCTGCCACAATACCTGCGTCAAATACGTCCGCAAGTTCGGTTTCTGCCCACTTCGGTATGTCCGTAAAATCTTCTTTAGGTATTGCTATACGTTTTGTGTACTCGTTCAGTTCAGGCATTTTTCCAAAAGCACGCTTTAACATAACAAGTGCCTCTGCTCTTGTTACATTCCAATCTTCGTGAAGTTCGCCGTCCTCATATCCTTGTATAATATCCTCTTTCTTTACATTTGGGTTGTAATCGTCTGCCGCAACCAATAACATATCCGCAACCTGACCTCTTGTTACATATTGGTCTTTAGCCGATACGACATACATACTGCCAACAGCTATTGACAATGCCAAAAGTCCCGAAACTACCTTTTTAATTTTCATCCTTTACCCCTCCGTTTTATAATTATTAATCCAATATTCATCATCAACATTTGTCATTTTTCTTTTTAAATGCAATTTTGAAAACATCGTATATAACATTTTAACTTTTAATGACATAGTGACCTTTTCGGAAGTCTTATTTATTTTTCTTGCTGTTTTATCAAGTTTTTTCAAAAGCGAATTTTTAAATTTATCGGGCATATTGTCCCAAAAATATCCCCAAACACCTTGACAGACAGAATAAGTCCTTGCAACTCCCCAATAATCCATACTGTCCTTTATATCTTTAACTGTTGCTTTTAAGCCTCCGCCGCCAGCACTTGCAAGTATAACGGCTTGTTTCTTAAGCATTTTAAAATCGGGACGATGAACCAACCACCTGTATCCGAAATGGTCAAGAAAACTTTTAATTTGACCCGGAATATGACCTACATAAACAGGCGAACAGAATATAATAAGACTTGAATCATCAAATGCGTCTAATATAGGTTTCAAATATTTATATCCACCGCACTTTTCCTCATCGCCTTTTATACACGCATAACATCCGCAACATATATGTGGCATATCCTCCGGCAAAGTAAATTCATAAACTTTATCAACATTTTCCAGCTTAGATATAAGATATTCAGCCGAATTATATGTAGTGCTGTTTTTTCGTTTATTGGAACGAATAAGTGTTATATTCATATTTTCCTCCGCAAAATTATTATATTATTTTATTCGGATAATCGGGAATAACAAGTGCGGCAATGATGTATGCCAAAATTCCCGTTCCGAAGAAAACCACAAGCACAACCCAAATTAATCTCACTATCGTTGAATCAATCCCCAAATATTCCGATATTCCTCCGCAAACACCGCAGAGCTTTCTGTCAACATCAGATTTGTATAACTTTTTCATAATAATCACCCTCCGTTAATTATATTTTTCCCCAAAACAAATAATTTGTTGATTGTAAAATCTTTACTTTATTATATATGTTTATTTTTTTAATGTAAATAGATTATAAAAAAAATTTATAATTATTTTTGAATTTTAATGTTTTTTTAAGGTTTCTGTCTTATACTTCAATTATGGAAACGAAATAAAGGAGGAATTCAAAATGTTAAAGAAAAAAATTACAACTCTATTAATCACAGCGGCTTTGCTTACTTCGGTAATGCCTGCGGCCTTTGCCGATACTACGGAACAGCCACCGCAAATGCCGACACAGTCACAGGGCGAACAGCCGCCTGCAAAACCTGACGGAGAACAATCCGACGGTGAGCAACCACCACAAATGCCTAACGGCGAACAACCGCAAGGTGATATGAATGTATCAATTCCGTTCACCGATGTTGCAAGCGATGCTTGGTATTACAATGTAGTATCACAAGCATACGGAAAAGGACTTATTTCCGGTATGAGTGATACAGAATTTTCACCTGAAAGCTCCGTTACGGGTGCTCAGCTTATTATGATGCTTTACAGAGCAGACGGCAATGCAGTCAGCGAACAGACAAGCGGTAATTGGTATGACGAGGCAGTAGATTGGGCTAAAGAAAAATCAATCATCTCCGACAACAACGGTTGGACTTTTGACGCAAATGCCGATTTAACACGTGAGCAAATGATGGTATTGTTATATAAATATTTGCAATACAAAGGCAATGATTTATCGGCTTTAGATGATTTATCATCATACACTGACAGTTCTGAAATTTCAGCATATGCCGAAAATGCAGTAAAAGCACTTGTAGGTAAAGGAATTATCGAGGGTGACGGCG
>NZ_JBKVWU010000061.1:0-366 GCF_046972485.1 Hominilimicola sp. | reverse complement strand
ATTTTAATTAACGCAGTCGATTCCGGCAATCCGAGTGCTAATCAAGGCGGTATGCAACCACCGAGCGGTAATATGCCGGGCGGATTTGGCGGTTCGGATACAGTAACACAAGGCACATCTGCTACAACAATCACTGAGGGCGGAACATATTCATCAACATCATATTCTTCAACAGGTGATGACGAAAACGCACTTCGTGTTGATGGTGCAACAGTTACACTTGATTCTGTAACAGTCGACAAGTCGGCAGGTTCTTCGTCAAATACAGAGGACGGCGATTTCTACGGTCAAAATGCCGCATTGCTTGCAACAAACGGTGCTAATGTTACAATAAAAAATGCAACAGTAAACTCATCTGCACAAAAC
>NZ_JBKVWU010000060.1:0-12718 GCF_046972485.1 Hominilimicola sp. | reverse complement strand
AAATCAGCGTCCACGCAAATGCTTGAACTGGAAATCGCCTTTTGAAGTTTATTTTAATATATCGTTGCATTTGACTTGACAATTCAAGGCAGATTAAAAAATGAAATGTTTTATGGACGCTCATGGATAGGCGTCACGATGGAAGATTTCATAAATGAGCTTAACAGCTATTAACACAAAACGAATAAAAATCTCTCGGATATATGAGCCCGGTAGAGTACAGACATAGCCTTGTACTATTTTATGCTGATAATCAAATATGTCCGTACTTCTATTTATTGCTCTATCTGATTATATCCGTTCATAATAAATTCAGTTATTTCCTTACTTCTGACACGCATCCCGACTGATTTTATAACTTTTAAAATAATTTCTTCTGTCAGAGGCGGAATATATTTTTTCAATCTGTTATCAAATTCAAGCAGTTCATTAAATAAACTTACCAATATATCATTTTTTCTCTTAATATTTTTAGGATAACCTCTTGATATAAGTGCCATATTATTATCAAAATTCGGTGCTAAACCCAAAACATCACCTGTATCAATATCACGCAGAATACCAAAATTAAATGTATGCCTATCAGGATTTGCACAGAGTGTATCAAGAAACAACATTTTCACATAATCGCCTATGCAATTAGGGCAAAGGTCTTTTAATGTCTCAAGAGTTTGTATATAGTCCTCGCAGTCATTCATAAAATTAAATGCAGGCTCAAAATTAACCATGGCATTATCGGTAAAATCCTTTGTTTTAATAACACCATTGCCACGTTTGTATTTAGCCATATTAAAGCCTAATTCCATTCCGAGTTGATATATGAAAAATTCTGAAAACATTTCATCGTGATTAGCCTTTTTGTACATCCACCATTCGCCGTTAATCAGTTTCCAACACTTTTCAAAGCTACCTATATTGGTAAGTTCGGGAGTTTTTGTACTTTTGCTATGCGCCGCTCGATTAAAACTGTCGTAACTGCCGGTTAAAGCAAGTGTGGCAAAATAGTCGTTGTCAAAACGAACATCGGCATAGCAAAGGTCACTGTTAATCGGTTTTATCCAATAATTATCCGTAATGGTGACTGCATTTACCGATAAAACAGAGCCTATATCGTCACGTTCGGTAAGACGCAAAGCCTTTTTAAGAAGTCTTGAATTTGCTCTGTGTGAGTCGATAGCTCTTGTTTCAAGCCACTTCGGAACATTGCTTGTAAGTTTCAAATACATTGGAGCAAGTGACGGCTTAATCAGATTTAATTTGTTATCTATCCATTCTGCCACAACGGTATCTCTATTCATTATTAAAAAGTCCATGAATCTCACCTCTTTTGAAAATATTATAGCATATCGACAACGCAAACGCAATATATAAAAATACCTATATATCCCATTTGCTGACTTTGTTTTCTTCTTTCCGATTTTTGGCAGAATATTGACAAAATAGATATGCTTGTGATATGCTTTTTTCAGTGTGTTTTTGGAAAAGATATTTAGGAGTAAAACCAATGATAGAAAAAATACTTATTCGTGGAGCAAAAGTCCACAATCTTAAAAATATAGATGTAGATATTCCGTTGGGGAAAATTGTAGGTATTGCAGGAGTGTCGGGTTCGGGTAAGTCCTCTCTTGCAATGGGTGTATTATATGCAGAGGGTTCTCGGCGCTATTTGGAAGCGCTGTCTACTTACACTCGCCGCCGAATGACACAGGCATCGAAAGCAAGTGTAGATGAGGTGCTTTATGTACCCGCCGCACTTGCATTACATCAGCGTCCCGGTATACCAGGAATACGCAGTACATTTGGAACGGGAACGGAGTTGCTAAACAGTCTGCGACTTATGTATTCACGTTTATCAAACCACCGTTGCCCAAACGGACATTACTTAAAACCGTCACTGGCGGTTGCCGCAGGGAAGGAATTAGTCTGCTCGGAATGTGGCGTTCACTTTTATGCACCGTCGGCAGAGGAGTTGGCATTCAATTCGCAAGGTGCTTGTCAAAAATGTGGCGGTACAGGAATTGTTCACACCGTTGATATGGCATCACTTGTGCCTGATGACTCTCTTACGATTGATGATGGTGCAGTTGCTCCGTGGAACAGCTTGATGTGGTCATTAATGACGGATGTTTGCCGTGAGATGGGGGTGCGTACAGATGTACCGTTTCGTGACTTGACGGAACAGGAAAAAGATATTGTCTATCACGGTCCGGCGGTAAAAAAACACCTTTTTTACAAATCCAAAAATACAGAAAATGCAGGCGAGTTGGATTTTACATATTTTAATGCCGTTTACACGGTGGAGAATGCTCTTGCAAAAGTCAAAGACGAAAAAGGCATGAAGCGAGTAGAAAAATTTTTGAAAGAGGATATTTGTCCCGAATGTCACGGAACACGTCTTTCTGTCGCCGCTCGTGCACCGAAACTAAGGGGAATATCGCTTGATGAAGTTTGCACTATGACACTTTCCGAACTTGTGGATTGGGTGCGTGATGTTCCGACAAGTCTGCCTGATGAGATGAAACCTATGGCTGAAAGTATCTGTGAAACTTTTGAAAGTATGGCGAAGAGGTTAATTGATTTAGGTCTTGGCTATCTGACTCTTGACCGTTCGGCAGCTACACTTTCGACAGGCGAACGTCAGCGTATGCAGCTTGCCCGTGCCGTGCGTAACCGCACCACAGGTGTTCTCTATGTGTTGGATGAGCCGTCAATCGGTTTGCACCCGTCTAATATTGTCGGACTCACAGGTGTTATGCACGATCTTGTATCGGATGGCAATTCGGTTATTTTGGTAGACCATGACACGCAGATTTTGAAAGAGGCAGACTGGATTGTGGAAATGGGACCGGAAGCGGGGACAAATGGCGGTCATGTGATTGCACAAGGTACAATCGCAGATGTGGAAGCAAACCCCGCTTCTCAAATAGGACCTTTTATATCCGGTAAAGCCGAAACAAAACTAAGGTCATGTGCCGCAAAGGAAGAAATGTTCGTAAACGGAAATATTCATTTGTACACATCTCAAATACATACGGTCAAGCCGTTGGAAGTTGACATTCCCAAAGGCAGACTTACCGTTGTAACAGGAGTGTCGGGTTCGGGCAAGACGACTTTGGTGCTGGAAAGCCTTATTCCCGCACTTGATGCAACCATAAACGGTCATGCGTTACCGGAGCATATCAGAGATGTTACCGCCGAGGGTATACGACGTATCAAGCTGATTGACGCAACACCTATCGGAATTAATGTTCGTTCTACGGTGGCTACCTATGCAGGTGTTCACGATGAATTGCGAAAACTTTACGCAAAGTCCGAGGACGCAAAAAATAAAGGCTATAAGGCAAGGGATTTTTCGTACAATACAGGCTCTTTACGTTGTTCGGGTTGTGACGGTACAGGTGTTGTCAGTCTTGACGTGCAATTTCTTCCGGATGTAAATATTCAATGTCCTGATTGTCATGGCTCACGTTACTCAAGAATTGCTTATGATGTGAAGCTTACAAATAAAGCGGGTGAAAGTGCTTCTCTACCCGAACTTATGGATATGGATGTAAACACAGCTGTTGAATTTTGCAAGGATATAAAAACCGTCAGCCAAAAGCTGAACACACTAAAACAGTTGGGACTTGGTTATCTGACATTGGGCGAGGAAACACCGAGCCTATCCGGCGGTGAAGCACAACGTTTGAAACTGGCAAGTGAGATTGGAAAGATACAGAGTGATTCTGTTTTCATATTTGATGAGCCGTCAATCGGTCTGCATCCGTTAGATGTACAGGTATTGCTCAAAGTTTTTCAGGCACTTTTGGATAACGGTGCAACCGTAATTGTCATTGAACACGACCTTGACGTAATTCGCAATGCCGATTATGTTATAGATATGGGACCCGGAGGCGGTGAAAATGGCGGTAAAATCATTGCAAGCGGAACACCGCAGGAAATAAAATTGAATAAAAAAAGTATTACAGGCAGATATTTGTAAAATCAAGTACCTATTTTCATAATCGAAAATAGGTGCTTTTTATTATATATTCCATACTACTTCACAGGTGCCGTCCTCACATATGAATATTTTATGTATAAGCACATTGCAAACGGCTTTGCGTTCGTCTGTGTTTGCACTTTTCCACTTTTGCGACAGGTTTATAACACTGATTATCTCGTTTTCTTCACTTTCAAGGTCTTCGATTTTTTCTGTAATCGCCTTACTTTCTTCGGATAACTTTTTTGCTTTTTCGTTCAGAAGTGATTTCATATCCGATTTAAAACTGTCGTCCAGCAGCATATTAACAATCTTTTCTTGTGACTGTTTAATTTCGCTAAGCTGATTTTTCAGCAGATTAATCTTGTTTGAATTATCGGTTGAAATCTTTTTGCGAGAGCCTTTCAGTGACTGGAGTTTTTCGGCGATAAGGTTATATACCATATCTTCCAAACTGTCGGCATACAGCGTCACTTTAGGACCGTTACATATGCGATTATGCGACTTGCCTGTACAACTGAAATAACGTGTTTGTGTGCCGTCTTTTTTCTTACCGCCTTTTGTTACGGTCATTGTTCTGCCGCATTGCTTACAAGCAATTTTACCGCCGAGCCAACTTGTAGAGTTGTTGACGGAATTGCCGAGCTTTTTATTTTTCTCAATTTTCTTCTGACATTTTAGCCATAGGTCAGAATTTATAATACCATCATGCGGCATAACCACTATTTTAATATCCGACATATCATCCGCAGTATGCTTTGATTTGCCGTAGGTTTGTATTCCGTGCAAGCCGTCAAATTGATTGATGTCGCTCATGATGTTGGCATTGCGTTTTGAGTAGTATTCGTATATGGCGTTATCAGCCTTTACGTAGATTGGATTTTTTATGATGTTTGACAGTTTTGCTGTGGACCAACTGCCTGTGGTGGCTGAAATGTTGTTGTCAATCAAAGTATCCATAAGCCGCCGCAGTGTTACATTCGGTACTGAATAATTTTCAAAAATATATTTTATCTGCTCAATTTCGTTTGTAACAGGCTCAAACATTTTTGTTTTGACGTTGTTTACAACAGTATCTTTTAAATTAAAACCGTACGGACGGCGACCGCCCATATACAGTCCCATTTCACTTCTGTAAGCATATGCGTGTTTGACGCGTTCAATTATACTTTTGCGTTCAAATTCGGCGAATACCATAAGTATTTTTACGATCATTTCACCGTACGGACTTGACGTGTCGAAGGATTCTTGAGAGGAAACAAACTGAACATTATGTTTTTTGAGTGTTTCCAAAATACCCACAAAATCCGAAAGACTTCTGCTGATACGGTCAAGACGGTACACAATAACTTTGCTTATTTTGCCACGTTCAATTTGACGCATCATTTTTTGAAAACCGTCACGGTCAACATTGCCGCCCGAATATCCGTTGTCGATAAATTCAATGGTTTTCTCACTGCGTTCATCAGGCTTGATTACTGATTTGCAGTATTCTATCTGTGTTTCGCATGAAATACTGTTTTCACGTTCTATTGATTTTCTTGCGTATAACGCAATCGCCATCTTTGCTTCCTCCTTTCAGATTTTAATAAAATTATTTCTTATCAAAGATACGATACAATTCTTCTATAATTTCTTGCTTTTGTTGCTCCGCTTGAGAAGTATTCACAAGCGAACGCTGATGTATTTGATATGTATTGTTTCTTATATCCGTGTATTCCGACATTATGATTACCTCCGTTTTTAGTTTATTTTATGCTGTGTATGGTTTGTCTAAATACTCCCGCAAATCGGTAGGGGAGAATCGTTAAAGCCAAAACTGTCCTGCGTGATGATAACATCGGTAAAATCACAATTAAGCTCAGAATTGACTATTTTTAATATGTTGTAAAGACTAAAATCAAAAGTAATACTTGTCAGTCCTGACGGTGTTATGTATGCGTTGTTTCGCTTGTATGTTTTGTCGCTGTAGTGACAATCGGTAATTGTTCCTTTGTTTCCACTGCGAACGATTTCAAGCAAAATCGACCTGTGAATACGATTTTTTAGTCTTGTTTTATATGTATTATTATCGTTTACAAGAATTAAAAATTTATATTTTGTTTTGACTTGTGTTTTTAATTTGATATATTCTTCTGTTGACAACTTGTTTTCGGTATCGGAAAATTCAATTCCGAAAAATGTTTTGTCAAGCTCATTTTTGAATACATCAATTAAACTATCACAAGTACAGTGTGAAGTATGAAATTTGCAGGGAACGGCATTATGTCCGTTCCTTGCATGTCTGTCGGTGTAAAAACAATCTGAAATGAAAATTTCATTATTATTAATTTGTAGTTGTATGTATAACCGCCTCCCATGATTATTTTTGAATATGGCATGATATGTCTGCCCTTGTTTTTTGTCTAAATATAAAATACTTTTCTGCATTGTGTTTTCCTCCTCTATGAAAATAATACATAAATGAAACAAGGGCAGTTACATATCGGCTTCAGCAATTACAAGCCATAAACTTGTTTGTGATCGCCACTCTCAAAGAAACTATACAAATTAGCATACAGCCTTTCGGAATTTCTTGATAATGAATCGCAACGAAGTTCTTCGCGATACTTATTTGGAACATCCGATAAGTATTCGTCAAATTTATCATAGTCCGGCTGTTGTTTCTTAAAAGCTTGAATCATGATATATAGCAATGCTTTTGCACATTGTGAATATGCTTGTTCTTTCTTTGTTTTTACTGTTTTAAATGCACTGAGTGCTTGTTCTGAGCATAATATACAGTTGCTTTTGAGTATTTCTCGGATGGATTTAGCATTGTACCCATCGAAACTGAAAACGACTGCATAATGGTTGATGGTTCTTAATTTCTTGTCGGTGTATGTTGTGATATGACCATGGTTTTTTAGCAGTATCCAAATGTATGGATAAAATGCAGCGACACCTTGACTTATAAGATAAAATAAATCTTGACAAATCTTCATTATTGCGTTATCATTAAGTAAATAGGCTTGATTTACCAGTTGTATAAAATGATTATTAATTATTTTAAACGATTCGTTATTGTCTAAAATATTAATATTATTTAATACTGTTTTGATGAGCAAAGAATGAAATCTTTCATCTTTTTCACCTAATAGTCCAAGAATTTTTACCTGTTCTGTTGGTGAGATATGGTTAGGATTTAGAAGAAGCGAAATTGCTTCTTCTGATTTATTTTCTCCCGAAAGGTTATCATAAATTTGTGCCATTAGTTGATCATTCTTTGTGTATAGATTTTCGCTTTCAGTACTCATAGTTTGATGTCCTCCTTATCATCAGCAAAATAGCGGTTGATATTATTTCTTGGCAAACATATAACGGATTGCCTAAATTGTCCTTTTCGATATTCGTATGAACGACGATTATCCTTTGTTATAAGTAATTTTTCACTTTCTAATTTTTGGTAAAGTTCTTGCCGAGATAAATCAAACGAAATGCCTTCATTTTGGCATGCAAGTTTGATTTTAGCAAAAACATTAACGCTTTCAATCCAAACATAGTTATCATCGTATAAAATATCTGTTTTTGGTGTGTCATTGGTGATTTTTGATGTATTTATTGTATGTAACTTGTTTTCGACACGTAATGATTCAAGTGTCTTGAAAAATATGAAGATGCTGTCGTTTTCAAGATAACGCTTGCTTTGCTCGGCGATGTAGTGACGAATGTTTGATGGAAAATCACTGATGTTGGCGAAAAATATATTTTTTGCAGTGCAATATTCGCAAAACATATCGTAAATTGCCAAAAACCAACAACACATTGATGTATAACGCGGGTGCCATTTCGGAGCTGCGTGATGGGAAATGCTATCTCGATGATCCAAGAATTTTTGCCTCAATTTAATACAAAAGTCAATATCTAATGTGTATTGAATAAAATCAGCCAATGCACCTCTGAACTCAGCTTGTGAGGCCTGTAACTCCGTTAATGCCTGCAAATTGACTGCCTCTTGGAAGTCGATAATGAACATACGCGGGATCGACGAAAATCGCACTTTTGGAATCTGTTCACCGGTGACAACCGTGATTGTATCAGATGATTCGGATACGATTTTTTTACCGCTCATTTTCTTAGCAACTGATGATTTGTCACCGTTAAGGCGTATAATTTTTTCAAGCTTGGCAGTTATTTCTCTGTCAGTATTTGTATAAAAATCATCAACAATTGTGATCATATCACGCGACTGTTTTAAGGTTGCTACAATACTGGCAACTGTGTCTTCAAAAGAACAAACACTAAAATTTTCATTATTATATGGATTGAGTGTAGCTTGAACCGTAGAAGTTTTATAGCTACCTGTGCGACCTATAACAGCCAAAATAAATGACGGTCGATCAGTGCCTAAGTTACCCAATCGTGATATACAAGTGCTTAAAAGCAGGGTAAACAAAAAGATGAGACCCTCTGTCTGACTTTTGAAGCATGGAAGATACTTTTCAAAAAAGAAGTTTGCACTCGCATGTTCGATTGTACAAGGACTTCTAAAAAATACATTTTTAATAGTGTTTGTTGAAGTTGGCGAGATGATGTTATCACCAAAAATGTATTTGTTATCAAATTCACCAACAAAACCGTAAACACATTCCTCGTCAATATTCTCCGATAGCTTATGGTAAATTTTCTTGCAAATGTCCCATTCATCTTCTGATAGGCGACTTACACCTTTTGTACCAAACTTGTAAACAAGATTAGGATTTTCAATTTCGGCCGGCTGAATTGAAATTTTTTTAAATATTCTCTTTCTTGCCATCAGCTTTACATCAATTTCAAATGTATCATTTGCATTAAGGTTGACGGTTCTGTGTTGTTTCAATGGTATTATCACAGCTGAAGGAACGGTCAAATTAGTTTCTTCTTCAATTTTGTCTATAATATCCTGGATGTTGTAAGTTTGTGAATAATTGGATGAGTCCATTATATTTCCTCCTATATAAGTTGATTTTTATTTGTTTTTCTCGTTCGGCGCATGATTACGCTATTTTTGCCTGCGAAATGAGGCCTAAAAGATTTCGCAAGCACTTCGCAAGTTACTGCTTTTTAGATTAATCTTTCAAGCGATCAGCTGATATATATAATAATATACTTAAATAATCTGTAAATAAATAATAAAATACGCAATATAAAAATGTTTTAGAAAAAAATATTGCATAATCTGTGCCAAAATGATATAATTTTATAAAATAAGTTTGGAATGAATGAGGATATTGTAATTTGAAAAATTAATTGGCAAAAAAGGTGGATTGTGATGTGGAAGAAATTTTGTGAGCAGGATACGAATGAAGAAAACAAACTGCGTATGAAATATGAACGTAGATTTCGTTATCTACTGAGATGGAATATAACGAATGAAGAAGGATTGTTTAAAAAAGAGTTGTTTGACAAACAACACGCAATAAGTTTAACCCGATTGGGAAAATATTTATTTGGCTATATGTGTGCAACTTCGAATATACCATATAAATATATTGGAGATTATTTATATGCGATAGAAAAAGAAAAGCCAATATCAAAGTGGAGAACTAAGGGGGAAACTTTGTTTAATTATTTGGTGGAAAATGTTGTTGAATTTAAGTTGGATAAAGAACCTAGAACAGATATATCTGAAGAGTCGATTAAAGAAAATAATTCGATTATAGTATTTATAACTAAATTTGAAGCGATTGATGGCGTGTGGGATAAGATGCTAAATGAAAACGATGAAGATAATTCCACTGAAACATTGAACGACACAGAATATAATCCCATAAATGATATGAAACAATACTTTGAAGGGATAATAGAAGGCATAGATGATAATTATTTAGGTAAGTATTATCGTAAGGAACATATAAAGGGCGGATATATAAAGAAATATAAATTTAAAGACAGATATACAATATTTTCAATAATACTTCTATATTTTCTAAACATTATATTTTGTTTTTACATTGGTGAACAAGGATGGTTATTTGGAAGATTTACAAAAAAAGAAGACAGCGTTCGAATTGAAGATTTAAAAGACATTATGTTCATAATAAATAAAGACATGTATGGAGCATGGGGTACAGGTGAAGAAAATATGAATAATAAAAAAAATATACATGTTGAAAATCCACAAAAAGATATAGAACAACAGATGCGTAAATATATTATTAAAAATTTTTTTCAACCAAATAAAAAATGCAATATTTCATTCAACAGACTTCCGTATATGAAATTCTTAATAATAAATAATAAATTTTCGGATTTTGTTGATGAACTAATCAAGGATATTGCTGTTTGGGTATATGAGAAAAATCATTGCGAAACGAAATACATAAACTGTGCGAAGATTATTATTGATGATATGAAAAATGCTTTTAGTAAAATCGTTCGAAACGTTTACTATGGGGAAAATTATAACTATAAAAATGAGGAAAACTTTATAGATCCCGAATTCTTTTGGGAAGATGAGGATGAAGATGAGTCTGAAAAGATCATGCTTGATATATTATCTATATTCAGTATATTAACGAAAGAAGCAAATAATTACGGTATAAAATGCAAGGTACCGAAAACGGAGCGTACAGCAGCAACCAAAGTTGACGGTGGCAAAGGGGAACTAATAAGCGGATTACGATTGTTTGTTGATAATATGTTGACCGATAAATGTTCTCAGTTCAGTAACAACAATGGCTATAACAACATGATCAATAGTATTGGCGGATATGAATTTGAAAGAATATTTCAACCTATCAACTTTATATTGGATTCGATGATTAGTATTAAGATGGATGAAGATAAGAATTTGAAAAATAGGATTAAAAATATACGCCACTACGATAATGTGAAGGACAAATATAAGTATATAGTTAATGTAACAAATTACAGTACATATCCTGTATTTTTGGGGACGTATTTGAAACGTATGTATCTTGAAACTGAGATAAACGTTGATAAATGGGTATTTTATTATATAAAGAATTATCGAGAGTGTTTTTGTGACATTTATGATTCCTATGAAGATGAAGAAGATGAACAGACTTCGGAATTTTCTTATGAAGGTGGACATACACTGGAATATTCTTGTAAATATGAAAAAAATATAAAGAAAAAAGTAGGACTTCTTCTAAAATATGGAGAAATGAAAGAAGAACAAATAGCGGAATCTTCCTATAAAGATGAAGAAACAGAAGAGGAACAAGCACTGGAATTAGATGTACTTGCTGATGAAATAAAAGATATATTTCATCAAAATAGTTACGGCATGATGAATATAGAGAATAATTATATAGAAGCTATGTTATCAGAAACGTTTAGATATAAAGACATAGATAAAAATATGAGATTATCCGTAAGAGTGAAGGATGTATTTATAAAATACAATAGCGATAAGTGGTTAGAGAAGTTCAAGGATGTAAATACTGAATGGATAAACGAGTGTATTTGCTTGGGTGAATTTTTCGAAAATATAATGAAAGAAATGTCTGAATATTTGGAACAGATTTGCGAAAAAGAAGATATTATTGCTTGGAGCAGAAATGTTGTTGAGGAATGTAAAAAAGAAGATGATATAAATAAGCTTTCCGAACATCTGTATGGTATTTGGAATAGCGTCTATAATTATGCCATAGAAAATAAAATTGCAATAACCAAAGTGCGTAATGAATATTTTGAAAAATATTTCTCTTCGTTGAAAAATGAAAGAAGACAAGAGGAATTGATATAAGAGTTAGTGAAATAGTTTTTTTGCACAAATATCATTGGAATGTGGCAAGATATGTGATATAATAAAATATATAATTGAAATCATCAGTTGAATTGTTCAGAATACGGAGGGGCGAAAATGGCACTTGAAAATAGATTGGGCATAACAGATTCTGCTGAACTTGCACGAACAGAAGAAAAAATAAGCAAGCAAAAGGCACTGAAACTGTTTGAAACAGGTATTCTTGATACATTGACACCCGGTACGTCTGAAACCCTTTGTGCTATTCATAAATATTTATTTGAAGATATTTACGACTTTGCGGGAAAAATCAGAGAAGTAAATATTGCAAAGGGGAATTTTCGCTTTGCTCCGTTGATGTATTTGTGTTCGGCACTTGAGAATATTGATAAAATGCCTCAATCCTCATTTGATGAAATTATCGAAAAATATGTTGAAATGAACATCGCTCATCCATTCCGTGAGGGTAACGGCAGGGCAACTCGTATTTGGTTGGATTTGATTTTGAAAAAAGAAATCGGAAAAGTTGTTGACTGGAGCAAGGTTGACAAGGAAGATTACCTGCTTGCGATGGAGCGTAGTCCTATTCGTGATATTGAGATTAAATATGTTCTCAAAAATGCTTTGACAAACAAAATCAATGACCGTGAAGTATATATGAAAGGCATTGACACGAGTTATTATTATGAGGGTTACACAACTTTTAAAACGGAAGATTTAAAGTAGGTGCAGAGTATGGATATATTTAATTATATTATTGCAAACTCTGATTTGCATGATGATAATTATGGACTTCTGTACGATAGTGAAAAATTTGAATTTAAGTCTGTATCACCGTGTTACGATCACAATGTTGCATTTCAAGAAGGATTTTTAGGGTTGTCAAGAACAACAATGG
Organism: Hominilimicola sp.; assembly: GCF_046972485.1. Classification (NCBI taxonomy): domain Bacteria; kingdom Bacillati; phylum Bacillota; class Clostridia; order Eubacteriales; family Oscillospiraceae; genus Hominilimicola; species Hominilimicola sp. The sequence goes on along the minus strand of NZ_JBKVWU010000060.1, from coordinate 106 downwards.
GTAATTCTGCATCTATCCCGTTAGATGACCTTTGCGAACATTTTATAGTCAATCATAAGGACATTGCTCAAAAACTTAAATCAATAGATTTAGACAAGGTTAAAGC
>NZ_JBKVWU010000059.1:0-12959 GCF_046972485.1 Hominilimicola sp. | reverse complement strand
CACCTACATTTGAATATTACGACTGTTATTTAGGTCTTAGCGGTCAGATTTCACAAGAGCATATGTTCAAGTTTTTTGACGAACAAGGACGTATTCTTGCACTAAGACCGGACTTTACAACATCAATCGCCCGTATGGCGGCAACAAAGGTTGCAAATTCGGACAAGCCTCAGCGCTACCTATACACAGGCAACGTATACAGAGTTGAGCAAACGCAAGGCGCACGTCAAAGAGAATTTACGCAAAGCGGTATCGAGCTTATCGGCTCATACTCACCTGCCGCAGACGCTGAAGTTATTTCAGCAGCTATGGAGGCTGTTCTTGCGGTAGGTATTGAAGAATTTTCAATGGAAATCGGTCAGATTGCATTCTTCAACGGACTTGTAAAGCAAGCAGGACTTGACGAACAATCTATCGAAAAACTTCGTGAACGTATTGATTCAAAAGACTCTGTCGGTATTAAGACGATTACAGACAAACTTGACATTGATGACAACATCAAAAATCTTATGATTGACTTGCCTTACCTTTTCGGCGGTGAAGAAGTTTTCAAAAAGGCTTATGTTGACGGTCTTAACGAAGAATCTAAAAACGCACTCGACAACTTAAAGCGTATATATGAGCTTTTGTGTCTGTACGGTTTTGAAAAGTACGTTTCTATTGACCTTGGTATGCTTGAAAGTATCGACTACTACACAGGCTCAATCTTTAAGTGCTACACACACGGTGTCGGCTTCCCTATTTGTGCCGGCGGACGTTACGATAATCTTATGGGACAATTTGGTGACAATAAAGGTGCTGTCGGTGCGGCAATCGGTATAAACAGACTTATTTCCGTACTAAGCGACAAGGAGGTACATGATGTTTCCGCATCACTTGTTTTTGCCGAAAAGAACGCCGAAGGCATTGCCTATGACATTGCATACAATCTTCGTGTAAACGGCTGCCTTGTTGAAATGTATATCGGTGACGGCGATTATAAAGCAGCCGAGGAATATTCAAAAGGTAAAAATATCGGTGCAATGCTTAGAGTTTTCCCTAACGGTCAGCTTATGATTAACGATTTTGCAAAACACGAAATTATAGAAACAACCGCAAACGAATTTTTAGGCTACTATGACGAATCTATGATGTTTGACGAACACGACCATTGCGGCTGCGGCTGTGACCATGACCACGAGCATGAACATCACCACGACCACTGCGACTGCGGTCACGAACACTGATTTTAGGGAGGAAGAGATTATAATGAGATATTTAACAGTTGCTCTTGCAAAGGGCAGACTTGCCGAACTTGCAATGGAATTATTTATTTCAATCGGAATGGATTGTTCCGAAATGAAAGAAAAAACAAGAAAACTTATTTTCACTGACGAAAAAAACAAGATGAAATTTATCCTTGTAAAAGCGTCTGACGTTCCTACTTACGTTGAATACGGTGCGGCTGACATCGGTATCGTCGGTAAGGACACACTTTTGGAAGAAAGCCGTAACCTATATGAAATGGTTGATTTGGGATTCGGAAAATGTAAAATGGCTGTATGCGGTCCGAAAGAATTAAAAGGTAAGCTTGACACTATGACAAATCTTCGTGTTGCGTCAAAGTATCCGCACATCGCAATGAAATATTTCCAAGACGACAAAGGTCAGACTATTGAAATTATAAAGCTAAACGGCTCTGTTGAGCTTGCTCCGCTTGTCGGACTTTCGGACGTCATTGTCGATATTGTCGAAACAGGTAAAACACTTTACGAAAACGGTCTTGACGTTCTTGAGGACGTATGCCCTCTAAGTGCACGTTTTGTTGTAAACAAGGTTAGTATGAAAATGGAAACAGAACGTATTATGAATATTGTAAAACAGTTTGAGGAGAGAATTACAAAATGAGAATTTACCCTGCGATTGATATAAAAGACGGTAAATGCGTGAGATTGTTCAAGGGACAATTTTCGGACGTTACCGTATACGGTGACTCCCCTGCCAAAATGGCTAAAAAATGGGAAAGTCTTGGCGGTGAATATATCCACGTTGTCGACCTTGACGGTGCTTTAAAAGGTCATGGCGTAAATGCCGCAAAAATCAAAGAAATATGCGAAAGCGTCAATGTTCCCGTACAAACAGGCGGCGGTATTCGTACTATGGAGGATATTGAGGCAAAACTTGCCTGCGGTATTGACAGAGTAATCATAGGTACAAAAGCCGTTTCAGACAGTGAATTTGTTAAACGTGCCGTTGATAAATACTGCAAAAAAATCGTTATCGGTATTGACGCAAAAGACGGTATGGTTGCTATCGAGGGTTGGGAAAAAACAAGCGATTTTACCGCTGTTGAATTTGCAAAGAAAATGGTAAATATCGGCGTACAGACAATCGTTTATACGGATATTGCAACCGACGGTACACTTGCCGGTCCTAACGTAAACGCAATGGCTGAAATGGCAAGTGCGGTAAATGCCGATATTATCGCCTCGGGCGGTGTCGGCAGTCTTGACCACATCAAGTCACTTGTTACAACAGGTGTTGAGGGTGTTATCGTTGGTAAGGCACTTTATACGGATAAGGTTGACTTAACCGAAGCTATCAAGGCGGTAAAATAACAGGAAAGGCTGAATAATATGAAAAAGGTAGTAAGTCTTACAAGGCGTGCTATTGAACAGTATAATATGATTGAGGACGGCGATAAAATTGCCGTCGGTGTTTCCGGCGGTAAGGACAGTCTTGTACTGCTTAATGTGCTTGCGGAACTTTCGCGATACTATCCGAAAAAATTTACCGTTATGGGATTGACTTTGGATATGGGATATGATGCCGATTATTCAAAAGTACAAAAAATGTGTGATGATTTGGGCGTTGAATATAAGGTTAAGAAAACAAATATTAAAGAGATTATTTTTGATATACGAAAAGAATCCAATCCTTGCTCATTGTGTGCAAAAATGCGCCGCGGTGCGTTAAATGATATGGCAATCGAAAACGGCTGCAATAAAGTTGCACTCGGTCATCATAATGATGATGTGCTTGAAACATTCTTCCTTAGCCTTATGCACGAGGGCAGAATACATTGTTTTTCGCCTATTACATATCTCGACCGCACTGATATGTATCAAATCAGACCTATGATTTACGTTCGCGAACGTGATATTAGGGGTGTGGTTAAAAATTATGATATTCCCGTTGTTCACAATCCTTGTCCTGCTGACGGATATACGCAACGTCAATATATGAAAGATCTTATTAAACGTCTTGAAAAGGAAATGTATCCCGGACTTAGAAAAAGACTTTTCAGAGCAATTCAAGACAGTGCAATAGACGGTTGGAGCGATTATACAAAATAAGGACGGTCATTGACCGTCCTTGTTTTTTTGCCACCGCTCCGTCACTTCGTGACACCTCTCCTCAAGGAAAGGTTTTTTGTATGGCTCCCATTGAGGGGAGCTGTCGACACAGTCGACTGTGGGGTGGCTTTCTTATGCTTTATGCTTTTGCCACTACTCCGTCACTTCGTGACACCTCTCCTCAAGGAAAGGTTTTTTGTATGGCTCCCATTGAGGGGAGCTGTCGACGCAGTCGACTGTGGGGTAGCTTTCTTATGCTTTATGCTTTTGCCACCACTCCGTCAATTCGTGACACCTCTCCTCAAGGAAAGGCTTTTTTGTATGGCTTCCCTTAAGGGGAGTTGTCGACGCAGTCGACTGTGGGGTGGTTATCTATCTTTTCCACTTTTCAGACAACATATCAATCTGGTCTGCGAACTTTGCCAAATCTTTATTGGCCATTCCCTCACAACTTCTTGCAACTGCAAGCAATCTTTCCGCCGCGGCAATAAGTCTGCCGAATACAGTCGCAGCACGTTTTGTAGTTTTCTTTTTCTGCACGCGTATGCCGTACGTCTGTACAACAACTTCGCCTGTAAGCAAATCGTAACAAGTACCGCTGTATGGTGCAACAGAATTATAGCCGTATTCATTTCTGATACAATCGGTAAATTCATCGCAAGACTTTTCCTCGCCATGATTAACAAAAACAATTTCAGGCTTTTTCTTAAATGTTTTAAGCCACTTTATAAGACCGTTCTTGTCTGCATGTCCGCTTATTCCGTCAAGCATTTTAATTTCGGCATTTACTTCTATATCCTCACCAAACAATTTTACATTCTTAATACCGTCACACAACATTCTGCCGAGCGTTCCCTCTGCCTGATAGCCGACAAACAAAATCAAACATTCTCTTCGCCACAAATTGTGTTTTAAGTGATGCCGTATTCTTCCCGCCTCACACATACCGCTTGACGATATTATAACTTTCGGCTTTTCGTCAAAATTAATTGCAACAGACTCGTCAGTTGAAACGGCAAGTTTTAATCCGCTGAATGTAAGCGGATTTATACCGCTGTCCACCAACGCTCTTGCTTCTTCGTCCAGACATTTTACGTCACACTGTAAAAATATTGCGGTAGCCTCATTCGCCAAAGGACTGTCCACGTACACAGAAAAATCACCGTAACCTTTTATAAGATTTTGTTCTTTAATCTGACGTATATAGTATAAAAGCTCTTGCGTTCTGCCTACAGCAAATGACGGTATAACAACATTTCCGCCCCTGTCAAATGTTCTCTGAAATTCCCCCGCAAGCAATGTTATATAATCAGGTACTTCCGTATGAAATCTGTTTCCGTAGGTGGACTCTATAACAAGATAATCGGTATCGTCCGTATCATAAATCGGAGTCGGGTCTTTTATAATCGGTTGATTTGTATTTCCCACGTCACCGCTGAAAACTGTTTTCTTTGTAATACCGCTTTCTGTTATCCAAATTTCTATACAAGACGAGCCGAGCAAGTGACCTATATCGTGAAATCTTATTTCGACATTTTCCAAAATTCTTATTTTCTCATCATAATTACACGGACGGAATTGCTGAAGTACACCGATAGTATCGTCCATATCATAAATCGGAACATATTCTTCCCTGCCGGCACGCTTTGCTTTTCTGTTTCGCCATTTCGCCTCAGTTTCTTGAATATGCGCACTGTCCGGCAACATTATTTCGCATAAATCGGATGTTTCATTCGTCGCGTAAATTTTACCGCGAAAACCGTTTTTGTAAAGTAACGGCAAATTACCCGAATGGTCAATATGTGCATGAGTAAGCAATACACATTCAATATCATTTGGATTTATGGGGATTTCTTGATTTTCAAATATATCAGCACCTTGTTCCATTCCGCAGTCAACAAGAATATTTTTTCCGTTCGTTTCTATTAGCGTACAACTGCCCGTAACTTCGTGTGCCGCACCTAAAAATGTGATTTTCATACTAACTCACTTCCTTTCTATTTTATTTATACCACCGATTTCGGCTTTAGTAACAAATAAATTGTATTTTTTTATATTTTAATGTATAATATTTTTGAGGTGTTTGGTATAAAAAAAGAGCTTTAAAGCTCTTTTTTGATTTCCTTGAGTAAAGCAGTGCAACCTTCAAGTACATCATTGTATGTCACATCAAAATCACCTGTGTACCATGGATCCGCAATATCTCTCGGATTGTCGGACCAATCAAGTAAAAGGTGTATTTTGTTTTCGGTATCATTCGGTAACATACGTTTCATATTTCGTAAATTGTAATTGTCCATACCGATAATGTAGTCATATTTGGCATAGTCGGATTTTTTTAATTGAACCGCATATTTTCCGTCAACGGAAATACCGAATTCCGCAAGCTTTTTGCGCGTACCATAATGTACACCGTTCCCGATTTCCTCTGTACTCGTTGCCGCAGACGCTATGAAAAACTCATCACTAAGCCCTGCCTTTTTAACTAAATCTTTCATCACAAACTCCGCCATCGGCGACCTGCATATATTGCCGTGGCAGACGAATAGTATTTTTATCATATAGTTCTTCCTTTCTAAATTCAAAACTTTATTCCAACAACTTCATATACAAAAGCAGATAGGGATTTCCTTCTTCGTTGTAGACTGTTCTTTTATATATTTAAAAGCCTAAGTGTTTGTAAAATCCAACCGCTTTAAGGTTATCTTCATTGACGGTTACTTACTATATATTATAATTTTGAACGCCATATCGCACAAATTGTTTAGCTATTCCTTTTTTCTCGTTCCTGTGGTGAAATGAACAACATTTTCAAACGATTATTTTAAGTTCCCATAAAACCGACAATGTTATCCGTTTCGGCAACAACAAGATATTTTACGCTGTTTATAGTCTGCGGAACATATTCTTTAATCTTATTTACTTGCTAATCAGAAAGAAAAAGATGTATTGCACGAACGGAATTTCCCCAAACATTCAAAAGAGAATTTATAAGTTGATTATTTCTTTTACTTCATACAATTTAATATTATTATCCTCACCGTCTACATATTATACCACAGTAAAAAAGCCTTGATGTGAGTCATCCGCCCACATCAAGGCTTTTTATTTATACAAATCTCTTTTCAACCGCAGCCTTAACTTGTGCAAGGTGATCTTCCTTAACTTCTTCAAGAATAACTGCAATATCCGGATTATATTGCTTTAGCTTATCCCAAAGCAAATCTTTATTAAGCAATCCGTCGCACGGGAATTCATAAGCAACTTCACCGTCAACAAGTTTAAAATCTTTCAAGTGAAGCAACTTTGTTTTCTCGCCCAACAAATCAAAATGAGTATTAATAATTTCATCTTGATTTTTATAATTTGCGGTATTGATATAATTAACAGGGTCAAATATAACTCTGACATTTGGTGAATTAAGGTCATCGACCAATCTTTTCATCTTTGTCGGAGTATTTATAACATGAAAATGAACGCCCTCAATACCCACATTTACGCCTATTTCTTCCGCCGCAGAAACAAGTTTTTTCATATTCTTCAAAAGATACTGATATGTTTCTTCGGAGTTATTTATTTCATCGTCATCACTGAAACGGCAAGTTTCAAGACCGACCATTTCCGCACCGATATATTTTGCATAATGCAAATTCTCGATAAAATAATCAAGGCTTTCATTAAGGCTTTCCTCGTTTGCGTCAGACGGATTGATATAACAGCCCAAAATCGGCACACGAATACCGTTTTCACGCAATTTATCACCGATTGACTTAGCATATTCAGGTGTAAAATTACCTTTCTTAAAATCAGCCAACGATCTCAAAAGCACAAGCTGAACACCGCCAACGCCGTACTCTTTACACTTTTCGCACAAAGCGTCAAGCGTATTAGTATCGAAGTCATGACCTCTCATTCCAATATACATTTTACTTCTCCTATTACTTCAAGTCCTTTGTTTCAATGAAGTCCATATCGTCAAACTCTTGGTTTTCACCGCACATTGCCCAAATGAATGAGTAATTCTTTGTGCCGACACCTGTATGTATTGACCAGCTTGGTGAAATTACAGCTTCTTCATTATGCATAATGATATGTCTTGTTTCGTCAGGCTCGCCCATCATATGGAATACTGCGTCATTTTCGCCCATATCAAGATATAGATAAACTTCCATACGTCTGTCATGTGTATGACAAGGCATAGTATTCCAGTTTGAACCTACGTCAAGCATTGTAAGACCCATTGCAAGCTGACAGCTCTGCATAACTTCAGGGTGGATATATTGATTTATAACTCTCTTATTACAATCTTCAACACTGCCGCAAGGAACTTTCTTAGCCTTTGTAATATCAATCTTTACTGTCGGATATTCCTTATGAGCAGGACATGATGAAACATAGAACTTCGGTGGGTTTGCTTCGTCAACGCACTTGAAAGTAATTTCCTTATTGCCTCTGCCGATATATATACCGTCACGAGGGTTCATTTCATAATCTGTACCGTCAACTGTGATTATACCTTTTCCGCCGATATTGATACAGCCCATTTCACGTCTTTGTAGGAAGTAGTCAGCAGCAAGTTCCTTACCGGCCTCCAATACAAGCTCTTGCTTTACAGGCATAAATCCGGCTGTGATAATACGATCAATATGGCTATATACCATTTTTGAATTATCCGGAGTAAACAATCCGCTGATATGAAATTCCTCTCTTAATCTTTCAGTTGTGTAATGCTTTACATCTTTTGGGTTTGATGCACATCTTAAATCCATTTTAAATTTCCTCCTTGTATTAAATATTTTCTATATTACATTTTAACATATATTACTTTTAAAATCAAGTAGCTACTATTCCTTAGCCATTATGCAAATGCTTTTTTCTGCATTTACACCTTTCACCGTATGATCAGCCAAATCAAGTGCCTCGGTAACGCTTTCACCCGGATTAATCGTCGCGACACTCGCGATTATCACAACAGGACATTCCTTATAATTTCCGACCGTATCGGAAAAAGCTTCAAGCTTTTCTTGTATTTTCGTTTCTAAGTCCACGCCTTCTTCAAACATAAAACAACTGATAAATTTATCTGTTCCGTTCAAATGACAATTCACGCATACATCTTCAGAGCTATCAAGCAAGAACTTTGCAAATTGCTTTAAAACTCTGTCACCCTCTTCACGACCGTAAATACGGTTAAACTCATAAAATCTTTTAAAATTAAAATACACAAATCCGATTTTTTTGTTTGTCACGTGAGCGTTCCTCGTAATTCGTCCGACTTCTTCTTCAAACTTACTCAACGTAAATACGCCACAAGCGTCATAATCAACTTTATTTTGAAGGAATTTTTCATATTCCGTGATTATGTGTGACGATTTCATAAACATTGACAGTATCTTTGTTATTTCAAACATATTGTCAAATTCGTTCTTTTCCCAAATACGTTGCTTATCCCAACACTGATAACAGACAACATAATATACATCTTCGTTTTCGGTATTTGATGAATATATCATTTGAACGTGTTCCGCCGCCTCAAATATGTTCCTGTATTTTTTCGTAAATCCTTCTTTAAAATCAGGAGTATACTTAAATATATTATCCTTTTGAAATTTCTTTTTAAACAAAACAAGGTCATTATGCTCGTAATAACCGCTCTTTTTATCGGTGAACACAACATTATAATCACCGTCATGTTCTTTCCACCACTGAAATTCTATTTCAACTTTATCGTTAATCATATCGTATTTCATAATCTGAATACAGTCAAGATTAACTGCAACACCGATATGACGCATAAGATTTGATATGGCATTATCCGAATCGGTTGATTTAGACGCAATTTCAAGTGCAACCATTATTATATCGTGATTTTCCGAAACTTCTTCGCTTTCATCTTCTTCGGTCATAATTCCGGCGTATGTCAAAGCATTTTTATCAATAAATTCACCGTTGAAATATTCAAAGCGATTTTTTCCGTTCGTCTTTGCCGTATACAAAGCACTGTCGGCTTGTCTGAAAAGATCCTCATACTTCACTCCGCCACGTCCCAAAGTAACACCCATACTGCACGAAATATCTTTTTCGTCATTTTTATCTATACGCATTTTTAGTATGGCAAGACGTATATTTTCAAGTTTTCTCTCCAACTTTTCCGGCTTTGTGTTATCTATATACACAAGAAATTCATCACCGCCGAAACGACCGATTATATCCTTGCTGTCAAGCGTACTCTTTATACTTCCCGCAACCATCGCGATAACCGCGTCACCGTACAAATGACCGAATGTATCGTTTATGTTTTTAAAATTATCTATATCAAGAACGATAAATGCACATTCTTCGTTCATTTTTTGAGCTTTCAATCTCTCTCGAATTTTCTCGATTGCCGTTTCTCTGTTAAGCACTTTTGAAAGCGGATCTATATGTGCTTTTAATTTCAGCTGTTCTTCCTTTTTCTTTGTTTCGTTTATGTTTCGTGCACAGCCGATATATGTGTTCGTTTTCTCGGACGGTTTCAATACAAGTCTGTACCATTCAAACGGCTCTGAGTCATTCATACGCATACGTGCGTCAATCGTCAATTCGCCTTTTACGGGGCTCCCTTTTAAAGACTTGAGCAGTATTGTATCTTCCTGAAACATATACGTATTATTATCAAGATTTTTCATAAAATTCTGAACAGGACGTTCCAACATTTCATTGTCGATAGACGACATATAAAATATCGTGTTTGTATCTTTTTGAGAATCATATTCAAAAAAGTACTCATTTGTCGCACTTAATGCGATAATATACTTTGAACATTGATTTTCAAGTTCCATAAATTTTTTCTTGTTTTCAGAGTCGTCGAACAACAATGCAAATATGTGCTTATCATCAAGCTTTACGGCAAACATACAAATATATATACTGTCACCGCTCAAGTTTTTGCTTTTGAAATACAGTCGCTTGGGAGTGTCGGCACTTCGGATTGTATCGTCAAATAATTTGCGACATTCTTCTTCAACTATAATATTATCTTGATTAAAATTTCCGTTGTTGTATGTGTCATTGGTGTAATATATTTTGTAATTATCATCAACAGAAAACACCACCGCACTGCACGGCAATGAATCATATATTTCATAATCTTCTTTAAGAAAATACGTCATTGTTTTTCTCCGTTTACTCATTAATTTGTGATTTATATTATACCACACACTGAATATTTTTGCAATTAATTAATAAAAAAAGAACACTCAAAATTTGAGTGTTCTTAAATTAACAAATTGTTTTAAGCCAAGCCTGCTGCTTTTAGACCGATGTAGATTGCAAATAATACAACTGAAATCCACATAACAGCGCTGATGTCCTTTGCCTTACCTGTAACAAGCTTTAGTATTACCCATGATACGATACCGAACATAATACCGTTAGCGATTGAATAAGTAAGCGGCATCATAATGATTGCCAAGAATGCACCGATTGCATCGGCAATATCACCGTCAAACTTAACTTGTCTGATTGATGAAAGCATCAACAAGCCAACATAAAGCATAGCAGGAGTTGTTGCGAACGAAGGGATTGATGTAAAGATTGGTGCGAATATCAATGATATGAAGAACAATACTGCAGTTGTAACTGCTGTAAGACCTGTTCTGCCGCCTGCCGCAACACCGGCACTTGATTCAACGTAGCTTGTAACAGTTGATGTACCCAAGCAAGCACCTACAACAGTACCTACAGCGTCAGCCATAAGAGCGCCTGTTGCGTTTGGAAGTGAACCGTCTTTATCAAGAAGCTTTCCTTTTTCTGCTACACCTATAAGTGTACCTACTGTATCAAAAATATCTGTGTACAAGAATGTGAATACGATAAGTATAAATGCAGGAATATTCTTTGCTATAAATCCAAAGTCAAATTGGAACATCTTTGGAGCCTCAAAAGAACTTAGTGAGAATTGAGGAATAACTGAATATACGCCTGCCTCAGGATTTGGCACATACCAACCTACAAGCTGTGCCATGATGCCAAGAACCCAAGTTATAAGTATACCTAAAAGTATTCCGCCCGGAACTTTATAGTGCTGTAAAGCACCGATTATAAGCAAGCCTACAAGCGAAAGTACAACAGTCGGTGAAGAAAGTTCACCAAGTGCAACAGTTGTTGATTCACTTGCTACAACAACGTTTGCATTAAGCAATGCTATGATAGCAATAAACAGACCGATACCTGCTGTGATAGCAAATTTAAGGTTTGAAGGAATCTTGTTTACAAGAGCCTCTCTGAATTTGAATAGTGAAAGCAACATAAATATGATACCTTCAATAAATACTGCGGTCAATGCAACTTTGTAGCTGTAACCCATAGCACCGCATACTGTAAATGCAAAGAATGCATTTAGTCCCATACCTGACGCAAGAGCAACAGGATAGTTTGCAAAGAACGCCATACATAATGTAGCTATACCTGCTGAAATTGCAGTTGCAGAGAATACCGCTCCGGCTGACATTCCGTCAATTCCACCCAAATATGATGGGTTTACGGCAAGAATATATGCCATTGCAAGGAATGTTGTAATACCGGCAATAATCTCAGTTTTGACATCTGTACCGTGTTCCTTTAGTTTGAAAAGTTTTTCCATGGTAAATTTCCTTTCATTAATTTTTTGTTTTTACAGATTACATTCTATCATAAAAAATTTAAAAAATCAACGAAATATTCATAGTTTATTCAAATTTTAAACTATTCTTCATACTTTTTTAACAGTCTTGTTGACACAAAAAAATTACTGTGGTATAATTCTAAAAAATATAATAATTCTGCAACCGGGTAGAATAAATCAAAGCACTCGTTACACATCGTCAGGTCTTAGAAGATGTATAACGAGTGTACTTATTTTTAATTGTATAATTTTGAAAGGTGAATGAAATGTTTAGAGAAATGCGTAGAAAAAAACAGGAATTGAGTAAAGAAGAATGTATTGATATATTACAAACCGCTAAAACAGCCGTACTTGGTGTTGTCGGTGATAATGGATATCCTTATACCGTGCCGATTAATTTTGTATATGCAAATGATAAAATATATTTCCACGGTGCAAAAAACGGTCATAAAATCGACGCTATAAACAAGTGTAATAAAGTGTCGCTTTGCATTGTTGATAAAGACGATGTTGTTGAAGAAGAACTTACAACTTATTTTAAAAGCGTTATTTTGTTCGGTAAAGCAAGAATTTTAAATACAGATAAAGAAATTTTTCACGCAACAAAAGTTTTTGGTTTGAAGTATAATAATGATGTGACCGCAGTGGAAAAGGAAATTAAACGTGAGTGGAATGCCCTGTCCTGTATTGAAATCAAGATAGAACATATGACAGGTAAAGAAGCAATCGAATTGACTCGTAAACGTGGGTAATATAAAAGCAAAAAAAAGCCTTTCATAATGAAAAGCTTTTTAATGTTGGTGACCCGTGCGGGAATCGAACCCGCGTTACCGCCGTGAAAGGGCGGTGTCTTAACCGCTTGACCAACGGGCCATATTAGTCAAAAAATCAGAATAAGTAATTGGCTTATTCTGATTTTTTGGTGTGGCTCCTCCAGCTGGGCTCGAACCAGCGACATCATGATTAACAGTCATGCGCTC
>NZ_JBKVWU010000058.1:0-13100 GCF_046972485.1 Hominilimicola sp. | reverse complement strand
ATGTTAGTTTTGAACAAAAAATCAAAAATATTCTTATACATAATCATTTTTGTATTGTTGGTTTTGGGCGGATTTGCCGTTGAACACTTTGAAAAAGACGCTTTTGTTATGGAAACCGTGGCAACGGAGGATTATATTCCGTATGAATCGGACACGAAAGAAGTCGCCGACGGGAAAATCAATATCAATTCCGCAGATACAGAACAGCTTGTAAAGCTGAAAGGTATCGGAGAGAAAATGTCTGAAAGAATTATCAAATACAGACAGGAAAACGGCCCTTTTATGTCAATAGAGGAGATAATGAAGGTGTCGGGAATAAGTGAGAAGAAATTTGAGGATATTAAGGAATATATTTCGGTAGAATAAATCTGTTTTTTAATTAATATAAATATTACAGTGAGTTGAAAGGATGGGACAGATGAAAATATTAGTGGTAGATGACGAAAAACTTTTGGTGAAAGGTATAAAGTTTAACCTTGAGCAAGACGGTTATGCGGTAGTGACTGCATTTGACGGTGAGGAGGCTATTCGTCTTGCACATGATGAAAGCATAGACTTAATTTTGCTTGATTTGATGTTGCCGAAAGTGGACGGATTTACCGTATGCCGTACGATAAGAAGTTTTTCAAATGTACCTATAATTATGGTTACGGCGAAAAGTGAAGATATAGATAAGATACTCGGACTTGAATACGGTGCGGACGATTATATAACCAAGCCTTTTAACATTCGTGAGGTTACGGCAAGAATTAAGGCGATTTTGCGCAGAGTAAATCCTGCACCGAAAGGCGAAAGGGACAAGCTTATAATATCGGGCGATATAACTTTGGACTATAATTTCAGACGTGTTGTGATAAACGATAAGGTTATTGAACTTACAAGCAAGGAATTTGACCTTTTGGAACTGTTTATGAGAAATCCGGGTAAGGTTTATACAAGAGAAAATCTTTTGGATATAGCGTGGGGCTTTGATTATCCAGGTGATGTACGAACGGTTGACGTTCATATAAGAAGGCTTAGAGAAAAAATTGAGAAAAATCCTGCCGAGCCTTCATATATAAAGACAAAGTGGGGAGTTGGTTACTATTATAAGAAGGATTAAGGAAAAGATTAAAAACATCACCAATTCAATGCGTTTTACAATGATTGCAACTTATCTTGCAATTATTGTTACAACGCTTGTTTTGATGAGTATTTATATAATCAGTCTGCTTAGCGAAAATCTGTACAGCACGGAAACGATAAATATGTTTGCAAAGGCGAATATTATATCTGAAACAATTGCGGACGTATGGGGAAGCGATACATCTGCAACTTCGGCTCAAAAGTTTTCGGATGTTGTTGAGCGAAGTCTTGCAGGTACGAATATAAGAGGTGTTGTGACAAATAAATCGTATTCGGTTTTGTATGACACGAACGAAGAATCACAGCTTATCGGCAAGGTTTTTATGCGTGACGTTTTAAAACGTGCGCTTGACGGCGAACAAGCCGATATTATAACGACAGGCGAAAACAATATGCGTCTTATAAGCGTTGCGGTGCCTGTAACATTCAGCGGTGAAATAATCGGAAGTGTGTATTTGGCAGAATCGATAAACACGATTGATGATACAGTCCGAACGACAAGGAACAGTCTTATAGTTTTCAGTACGCTTATTGTAATTCTTATCGGTATGCTTAGTTTGGGTATGAGCTATATTATAACGTCACCGATTGAAGAATTTATTGCCGTTGCAAAGGAAATTTCAAAGGGTAATTTCTCAAAGCATGTTGAAGTTAAAGGTCATAATGAGATTGCACAAATGGCACAAATGCTTAATTATATGTGTGACGAACTTGAACTTTTGGAAGAAAAAAGACGTAAGTTTGTTTCGGACGCGTCACACGAACTTAAAACCCCTATGGCTGGTATAAAACTTATATGCGACAGTCTTGTTGCGGCAGAAAATCCCGATCCGGCTATGGTAAAGGAATTCCTCGGCGATATGTCGGACGAGGTTGACAGACTTACAAGAATTGTCGAAAGACTGCTTGTGCTTACAAAACTTGACGCAGGCGGTAATTCGCTGAAACTAGAAGAAGTCGATATTAAGATGCTTATAAGTCAGGTTGTAAAAAAACTTACACCGATTGCGAATGCAAAGGATATTGTTATATATGTTGACAATCATCAGGCAGAATTTAGCCCGATTTTACTTGACTATGACAAAATGTATGAGGCGATATACAATATCGCGGATAATGCGATTAAATATTCGCCGGAGGGCGGTTTTGTCCATATCGACATTACGGCTGACAATGACTATCTGACAATAAAAATTGAGGACAACGGTCCGGGAATACCGGAGGACGAGCGTGACAGAATATTTGAACGTTTTTACAGACTTGACGATTCGAGAGCAAGAGATACCGGCGGAACGGGTCTTGGACTTGCTATCACAAAAGAGGCCGTACTTATGCACAACGGTACTATAGATGTTGCAAATGTGTCGGATATAGGCAGTGTATTCACAATACGTTTACCTTACAAGATTACTATTGGAGGACAGAATGAAAAGTAAAAAGGGAGTAATAGCTATCGTTGCGGTTGCGGTGCTGACAGTGGCGGCGGTTGTCGGAATACTTATAAAAAAAGATTACGGCAGTTATCGCTACAACAGTGAACTGTATTTCTTTAATGAAACGGCGACTTCGATAGTTATGGAAAATCGTGAAATTAAATATAAGGACGATAAGGAACTTGCGGAGTCTGTAATTGAGGCACTTATGAAAGGTCCCGACAACAGCCGTTATATGAAAATTATTGAAAAAAATACGAAGTTGCTGTCGCTTAACGACGTTGATTCCGGTAATATTGTTGTAAACTTTTCAGGTGAATTTTTGACAGGCGACAATACAAAAGATGTGCTTGCGGTTTATGCAGTTGTGAAATCGTTGTGTGCAATCAGCAGTGTTGACAGTGTTAAAGTAATTGTTGAGGGCAAGGATATTGCAACGGCGGACGGCTCGATTATAGGGTATTTGCGAAATCAGGACATTAATCTGCCAACCGATACATATAACAGCGAAACGCGTGAAATTGCATTGTATTTTCCGAATAAAGACGGCAACAAGCTTGTTATGGAAACAAGAACGATTAAAGTCACCGACCAACAACCTTTGGCACAATATATTATAAATGAACTTATCAAAGGTCCCGAAAACAAGGAACTGTCAGTGCCGCTCAGCAAGGATACCGTACTTTTGAGTGTGGAAACTTCGGATAATATTTGCTTTGTAAATTTCAAAGCTAATTTTACCGATAAAAATTCGGGTACTGCGGAAAAAGAGAAAATGACGATATATTCAATCGTTGATTCGCTTACCGAGCTTGACAATATTCAGCGTGTTCAATTCCTTATGGACGGTAAAAAAGTTGATAATTTCGGTAATATCAATATCGGAAGTATGTTCGGACGTGACGGAAGTATAATTGCCGAATAAATTTAGAATATGCAGTTGACAGTTTGGTAATAATATGATATTATACAATCAATAAAGGGGAGTAGCTTGCGCATTTTATATGCGTAATATGATGTCGTCAATACACGTTCGGAAGAACCGTATCATATTCTACGAAGCAAGACTTTTATTGCGGATAATTTTTTGTGCTGCAATAAAAAGTCTTGCTTTTTTGTTTGCGGCATAAGTGAGAAGATGGAGGAATTGGTTATGAACCCGTATCAAATGAAAAAAGAAGATGTGCTTAAAATGCTCGGGACTGATGAAAATGGTCTTACGCAAAATCAAGCAAAGGAAAATCAGAAAAAGTACGGCAAAAACGAACTTGCGGAGGGTAAAAAGAAAAATCCGTTTATATTGTTTTTGGAGCAGTACAAGGATTTTCTTGTTATAATTCTTATTATTGCGGCGATTATATCCGGTGTGCTCGGCGATATAGAAAGTGCGATCGTAATATTTGTAGTTATAACGATAAATGCGATTTTGGGTACTGTACAGCATATCAAAGCGGAACAGTCGCTTGACAGTCTTAAAGAAATGTCTGCGCCGACTGCAAAGGTTATCCGTGACGGTGAAATAAAAGTCGTTGAGGGAAAAGATGTGACAGTAGGCGATGTTGTGGTCATTGAGGCAGGTGATTACGTCTGTTCGGACGGACGTATAATTGAAAATGCCTCCTTGAAGGTTGATGAAAGTGCGATGACCGGCGAGAGTGAGCCTGTCGAAAAACAGGAAACCGTACTTGACGGCGAAAAACCGCTCGGTGACAGAGTGAATATGATGTATTCGGGAAGTTTTGCGACTTACGGCAGAGCGAAAATGGTTGTAACGTCAGTCGGTATGGAAACCGAAATCGGCAAAATTGCGTCACTGTTAAAAAGTACGCAGGAAAAGAAAACGCCGTTGCAGGAAAGCCTTGATAATTTCGGTAAAAAGCTGTCGCTTATCATAATCGGAATATGCGTTATTGTTTTGGGTTTGGAACTGTTCCGCAGTGACGGTATAAATTTGACAGTGTTTACGGACGCATTTGTGTTTGCGGTTGCACTTGCCGTTGCGGCAATTCCGGAGGCTTTAAGCTCGATTGTTACGATAGTTTTGTCAGTCGGAACACAGAAACTTGCAAAAGAAAATGCGATTATACGAAAATTGCAGGCAGTTGAGGGATTGGGTAGTGTTTCTATAATTTGTTCGGACAAAACGGGTACGCTTACGCAAAATAAAATGACTGTTCAGAAAATTTATTTTGACGGTCAAATTATTGATAAAGACGATGAAATCAATGCACGTCAAGGTCAGCTTATAATAGACGGTGCATTGTGTAACGACTCCGTTCAAAAAGAAGGTCAGGAAATCGGTGATCCGACAGAAATTGCACTTGTGAATTTTTCGGAAAAGCATGATTTGCCTGTTGAAAAAATGCGTGAAAAATATCAGCGCTTGGGTGAAATTCCTTTTGATTCAGACAGAAAATTGATGAGTACCGTTCATAAAATCGGCGACAATTATAAAATGCTGACAAAAGGTGCGGTTGATGTTTTGTCGGGCAGAATTAATGAAGTCAAAACCATGGACGGAAAAAGACCGTTTACTGCCGAAGATTTGGCAGAGTTAAAGAAAGTTAATACGGAATTTTCTCAAATGGGACTTCGTGTACTTGCTGTGTGCGAACGTGACGTTGATACAGTCGACATAAGCGTTGAAGATGAAAAGGACTATATCTTGCTCGGACTTGTTGCAATGCAAGACCCGCCGAGAGAAGAAAGTGCCGAAGCGGTAAGAAAATGTAAAACCGCCGGAATACGTCCTATAATGATAACCGGCGACCACCTTGTGACCGCGTCGGCGATTGCAAGAAAAATCGGTATATTGGATGATAACGGCCGTGCGGTAGAGGGCAGAGAGATTGAAAATCTGTCAGATGAAGAACTTGATGAATTTGTTTTGGACGTGTCGGTTTATGCGCGAGTTTCGCCTGAACATAAAATAAGAATAGTCAGCGCATGGCAAAGAAAAGGCTACATCGTTTCAATGACCGGTGACGGAGTGAATGACGCACCGGCACTTAAACAGGCGGATATAGGTGTGGCAATGGGTATAACGGGCAGTGAAGTGGCAAAAGACGCCGCGTCAATGGTACTTACGGACGATAATTTTGCAACGATAGTGAAGGCGATCGAAAACGGACGTAATCTGTACAGAAATATTCAACGTGCAATTCAATTCTTGCTTTCGGGCAATACGGCAGGTATACTTGCGGTATTGTATGCGTCGTTTATGGCGTTGCCTGTTCCGTTTAAAGCGGTGCATCTGTTGTTTATAAACTTGCTTACGGACAGTTTGCCTGCGATTGCACTCGGTGTTGAACCGCACAGCAGTGATGTTATGAATGAAAAGCCGCGACCGAAAAATCAATCTATACTTACAAAAAAGGTACTTACAAATATATGTGTTGAGGGCATTGTGATAGGTGTTATGACTATGATTGCGTTCTATGTCGGATTTATGAGGAATGCCGAAGTTGCAAGTACAATGGCTTTTTCAACGTTGTGTCTGTCAAGACTTGTACATGGCTTTAATTGTAAATCGGATAAACCTGTTTGGTTTACAAAAAAGATGTGGAACAATAAAAGTATGATAGGTGCGTTTTTTGTTGGATTTGTGCTTTTAAATGCTGTATTACTTGTACCTGCACTGCAAGGTATATTTGCGGTTGCACCGCTTACGATTGCGGAACTATTGACAGTTTACGGATTGTCGCTCGGTACATTCGTGATTGTACAAATTTTGAAAATGATCAGAAAGTAAATTAAAAGAGGTGACGGTCTGAAAAGGCTGTCACCTCTTGTTTAATTTTTGTTGTCATTTGAAGAAAGCCAAGCACCGATTACCATAAAAATTAATGCTATAAAATAAGTAATCGTAGGAATTTGCTTGAATATAATCAATGACAGGATAGCGGCTATAAACGGAGAAATTGCGTAATAAGCACTTGTCCGTGCCGCACCGAGAAGCCTTTGAGCGTAGACATAAAAATATATACTCAATCCGTACGCGATAAAACCGACCAAAAGCACGGGTATAATGCTCCAAAGCACAGTTAAACGTTCACCTATGCACAAGCCTATAATTATCGAGCCTAAGCCTGAGAAAATACCTTTAAGTAAAACGATTTGAAGCGGGTCTTTTGAAGATAGTTTTCTTGTACAGTTGTTTTCAAATCCCCAACAGACGGCGGCAAGAAGTACAAACAGCGAGCCGTACGTAAATTGCAGACTTGATAAATCTTCAAACGACAAAATTCCGCATGAAACCGTTATAAACAATATACCGAACCACAATCGCGGACTGATTTTTTCTTTGAATATCATAAGTGCGATAATTGCCGTTGCGACAATTTCAAAATTGTTGAGCAGTGACGCATTGGCGGCGGTTGTTGCGTTCAATCCGAACATCAAGCAAATTGGTGCGGCTATGTCCAAAAGTATCATTGCCACAGTGTACGGCAATTCCGATTTTGTCAGTTTTAATTCGTTTGTTTCTGTTTTTCTGATTTTGCGGACGAGTGCAATTATAATCATTCCTATTCCTGCACCGACATAAAGAAAACCCGCCATTAAAGTCGGCGGAATGCAGTCGAGCAATATTTTTGAAAACGGAGCGTTGACGGCGTATAATGCCGCCGCAAGTATTGCAAATGCTATGCCCTTTTTCATATTTAAGCCTCCAAAAACCATAGTACGGATATTGTATCACAAATTTTTGTGAAAATAAAGGTATTAAACCATTATTTTGGTCATAAAAAATTAACAATTTGTTTATAGACAATTACGGTTACATTTGATATAATGTAAACTGTAAATTAATCTGTTAAAAAGGAGTTGAGGTGTTTGAAGGTCAGGAAGAAGGCAGTATTATGTGCTATATTAGCCGGAATAATGTTGTCAACAGCTACACCCAGCTTAAAATTAACCGTTTTTGCCGATTCGGCAATAACAGAAACAGAGGCTTTGGATAAGGCAGTTGCTTTATATGAACATCTTACGGATAAAGAAGTCGAAATCCCGCAGGGACTTGACGAAACGGGACTTGATACAAATTTAATAAAACCTATTGTGTTGGGATATATTAATTTTGAAGATACCGAAGAGGCAAAACAAGAGAAAAGTATAACAAAACAGGATTTTATGACAATCCTATACAAAACAATAATTACATACAACGACAGTTACACGATTTATGAAGATGAGGCAAACTCAATTCTGAATGAATGTTACGACAACGCATATATTGATGATGAAAACAGAATTGCATATGCGTTTATGATGAAACAAGGCATAATTACAGCAAAATTCGGTACAGAGCCGAACAAAGAGCTTACAAAAGAAGAATGTGAAACTCTTATCGACACTGTATATGATTATTTTGCACAGAATGTAATGGTGACAGTCGGCGGAAAAGAAATAAGAGTCGGTGCGAATGTTAGCACAATTCTTGATACGTTCGGCGAGCCTAACAGAATTGACCAGACAGAATACGGATTTGAATGGTATGTTTATGATTCAAACTATTCGGAATTTTGTATGGTAGGTGTTGAGGCAGACAGAGTTTGTGCCTTGTACACAAACAGTTCAAGCTTTGATTTTAACGGAATGAAGTCGGGTGATGACTATTCAAAGACAGCGGATTATCTTGATAATCGTTGTTACAGATTTTATGCCGACTCGGAAGGACATCTTGATTCGATATTGTACAATCCGCGTTATCGCGGTGTTGATGACAGCACATCTGTAAAACGTTCAAAGTCAATGCTTCTTCTTGATATGATAAACTCATACAGAAGTAAGCATAACAAGACTGTATACGTTGAAGATTCCGATATGAATGCGGCGGCATGGCTTTCGTCACTTGATTTTATGAATGAAAAGGAATATGAAAGTGATGTTGTTACACAGTCGGGTTATGATGTGTTCTCTGTATATCGTCAGTTGCTAGAAAGCGATAACGATATTCTTGTACAGGACACACAATACACATCTCCTATCGGTTTGAATACAACAACAGATTTATCGGGCGGTATTCAGGCAAAAATAGTTGCGGATACAACATCAATAGCCGTACCGGAAGAAAAGACTACTGTTGAAATACCTCAAAAGGATTACAGCATAACACCTGTTGAGGAGGTTACAACGCCTATACTCAATTCGCCGGTAACGGAAGATAATTATGAAGAAGGCGATGACGTTGTAATTGAGCTTGCTATGCAGGCGGCAACGGAATATCATATAGAAATGTTTGACGTTGAAAACGATGAATATGCGGTAAATGAGTATATCACTACCGATTCAACGGAAATTACATTGCCGTCTGAATTATTCAAAACGGGCAGAGATTACAGACTTATCGTAAGCTCAATCACAGATGACGGCGAAGCTTTAAGTGCCGATGAAGTGCTTATAAGCTACGGTACTGCATACGATACAGGCGTTAATATCGTTACTCCTTACAATAACGGTGTTACAGATGACGACTATGTGTCAATCGCATGGGAATCCGACAAGTATCACGATTTTTACGTCGATTTGTATGACTCGGACGGAAATCTTGTTGTGAGCAAGATTGTCGAAGACGAATATGAGGCACTTATTCAGGGTGTTGATCCGGGTAAGTATTTCTTATATATAACTGCGTTAAGACGTGGAAGTAAAGTTGAAAAGGCACAGGATTGCGTGACGTTTGAAGTAACTCAGGCAGAGCCTGTTATAAATGAAATTATTCTTGATAAGGATGATACATATTACTTTGTTTATGAGGACGAGGCTTTGGGACTTTTGTACTTCTACGATGAAGAATTGGTTGACGTTGATGAAGAGGACGAAAACGGCAACGTGCAGACAGTCACAAAGAAGAAAATCATTCAGAAACAAGTTAAAGCGACAAAGGGCTACAGACAACTTGCCAAGTACAGAAATAAAATGGAATACACAACGGGCGACCCTGTTATAAGAACGCATATGCTTACGGGCGATAATGAAAAGGGTAATGCGATAGTGAGCGAGGCTGAGAAGTATTTGGGCGTGCCGTATGTATGGGGCGGAACAACTCCGGACGGCTTTGACTGTAGCGGACTTGTTCAGTATGTATGTAATTCGCTTGGCATAAACGTAAATCGTGTTGCGGAAGACCAGTTTAAGAACGGTACTGCGGTGAATAAAGATGAACTTCAACCGGGTGACCTTGTATTCTTTGAACAAAACGGATACATTCACCACGTCGGTATTTATGCCGGTGACGGAATGATGATTCACGCACCGAGAACTGGTGATGTGGTAAAATATCAGTCGATGGAAACTGATTATTACCGCAGTCAGTACGCAGGAGCAAGAAGAGTTTACTAATGATACAGGGGGGATTGAAATGGCATCATCTGTAAAAGCTTGTACAAATTCGCGTTACAGAAAAACCAATATAGTGATTATTACAATATTGAGTTTGCTTTCGTGTTTTGCACTTGTAATGGTGATATATAATCTTATAAAGGGCAGTTATTTGTTTTCGATTGCGTGGTTTATCGCTACGATATTGGCGTCAACATATGTTCTTATAAGAATTAATACCGTCTTTGCAACATATATTTCAACAGACAGAATGAATTTGTTTATGAAAAATTGGAATAATGACTTTTTACCGTATGATTATGATAATAAAGTTAAAATTTTGAGTGAATTTATACCGGCGAAAACGAAAATTGTTGAGATACCTCTTAATGAAATAAGTAAGGTGCTTATCGGCACAAAAAATTTTATAAAGAGAAATGTTGCACCTGATTCTGATTTTGTGAAGAATATACGCGTGCTTGAAAAGTCGAAAGACTTTTATAAGAAGAAAACCATTTCGAGTATGGATATATTATATGTAGAAACTTTTGAAAAAGAGTGCTATTATATGCCGATTGTTAAGTTCGATACGAGAAATGTGACTAAAATTGTGCAAATGATTCAAAGGATTAATCCTGAATTGCTTATAAGAGTAAGCAGCAGGGAATACAGAACGCTTAGAATGGCGTCAAAATAATTAAGGGCGAGCCGTAAGGTTCGCTTTTTTGATGCTTAGTTGTTGAAAATGCACAAAATATAAATGCTAATTTAATTCAAAATCACGAAAAATAACATAAAACCAAAAAAGAATTGAAATTTTTGTTCTTATAGTTTATAATGTAAATATATGAATGTAACTTGTATGTGTGTCCGTATTTTATAGACACTCAAACAAAAAAACAAAAAATTTATTTTAGAAAAGGGGTAAAACAAAATGAAGAAATTCTCAAAACTATTTCTATCATGCGCAGCAGTAGCAGCAGTTACAGCTGCAGTCGCAACATCAGCTATGGCAGCTGGTATTTCAGCTACATATGCACCAGCAGATGCAACTCATGAAACAGCTACATTGACAATCGATGCAAGCGGTTACACAGCAGCTCAAAAGACTTTGCTTGTTCTTAAGCCTGGTAAAACACTTGAAACCGTTAAAGTTTCTGAAGGCGATGTTCTTCAAATCGACCAACAAGACGGCAATGACACTATAACAGTTGCTCTACCAAAGGACCTTGCAGACGGTAAATACACAGTTTACATGGGTGGCGACGGTCAGGTTTACAGCGATACATTTAGAGTTGGCGCAGGTAAAGTCCTTATCGGTGATGCTACACAAGATGATTCAATCGATTTGGATGATGCTACAGCAGTTGTTAAGCATTACATGGAAATGAACACTTTGACAGGTGATGCACTAATCGCTGCAGATGCAAACGGCGATGAGAGCGTGGATTTGGACGATGCTACTTGTATCGTTAAGTACTACATGGAGCTTGATGGTGCCGGAAATGTAGGACAAGAAAAATAATTGGCATTTTATTTGATGTAATTTGCTTTATTAAGACAAAAGGAGTAAATGATAATGAAAAATAAAAAGTTAATATCATTGATTTGTGCTTTATCTATGATCATTTCTATCTTTTCAGCTATCACAGTAAATGCTGAAGATCAAAAGGGTATGACATTAGATTCAAGCTTATCACAAGATGGTAAAACAATAACTATTAATGCTACAGCAGTAGGCATTACAGCAATTGATAATTTCGGTGTTGAAATAAACATTCCGGAAGGTGTAACAAAGGATGATATAACAGTATCACCAAATTACGGAACAAACATTACAAGTGCAGGTAACTTTTTGGTAAGTACAACAGACCAAACAGGTAATGGTATTGCACTTACAAATGGTAAACTTGTAACAATCACTATTGCTTTGAAAGAAGCTTTGGCAGAAGATTTTACTTTTACATTACAAAATAAGTCTGCTATTAAGGAATTGAATGCTGCTTCATACAAGATTTCGAATGGTACATTGGAGGCTGCTTCGACAACTGTTAATAAATGGATTGATCCATCAGCCCCAACTCCAAAGCCAACATCTCCGGCTCGTCCGACAATAGCTCCTGTTCCAACAGAAAATCCTGATCAAACACCTGTTCCAACAGATGTTCCTTCAGGAGAAAAAGGTATCAATCTTAAGAGTTCAATTGATAGCACAAACAAGGTTATAACTATTGATGCTATCGCAGCTGGTATTACAGCAATTGATAATTTCGGTGTTGAAATAAACATTCCGGAAGGCGTAACAAAGGATGATATAACAGTATCACCAAATTACGGAACAAACATTACAGGTGCTGGTAACTTCTTGGTAAGTACAACAGACCAAACAGGTAATGGTATTGCACTTACAGATGGTAAACTTGTAACAATTACTATTAATTTGAAGAATGCTTTGGAAGAACCTTATGCATTCACACTACAATCAAAATCAGCAATCAAAGAGCTAAATGCAGATTCTTATAAAATATCTAATGGTACTCTAGTTGCTGCTTCAACAGTAGTTACACCATCAACAGAACCTGTTCCTACAGTTAACCCTGTTAAGACAGTTGCATTGAAGAGCGTTGTATCAACTGGTTATGGTGATGCAATTAAGGCAGCTAAAGATGCAGGTAAGGACGTTTACCTAACAGTAGATGTTAAGAAGGGTGACCAAGATGCTGTATACGGTGAAGATTATGAAGCTGTATACAATGGTAAAACTCTAACAGAAGCTGAATACAAGAACCTAATTTCAGGTTACACAGATGCTGATATGGCAGACGTTATCAACGGTCTAACATACAATATCTATAATAGCTCTGTAAATAATGTTTCAACAACAGTTAATGCTATTGATGCTGAAGGTAATGCAGAACAAATTGTTGATCCTAAGGATAACACTCTAACACCTGCTAAGCCGACAGCTAAGCCATCTGAGCCATCAATCTCAGTTAAGGCTTCATCAACAACTGTTGAATTTGAT
This sequence comes from Hominilimicola sp., assembly GCF_046972485.1. Lineage (NCBI taxonomy): Bacteria > Bacillati > Bacillota > Clostridia > Eubacteriales > Oscillospiraceae > Hominilimicola > Hominilimicola sp. The sequence goes on along the minus strand of NZ_JBKVWU010000058.1, from coordinate 197 downwards.
AAGAAGTTCACTGTAACAGCTACAGTTAAGAACGCAAAAGACGGTGCTAAGGTTGCATTCACAACAAATGATGATGAAAAGTATGCAGTAATCTTCGGTACACCTACAGAAATCAATTCTAAGGGTGAAACAAAGGCTACTTACGTTGCAAATGATAAGCCTGGTACAGTTACAATCACAGCAACATACAAAGATAC
>NZ_JBKVWU010000057.1:0-13611 GCF_046972485.1 Hominilimicola sp. | reverse complement strand
GAGCAGAGTTTTACACCTAATTGGGGATAAAACAGCTTATGGCGGGCGGCGGCGTCGTGCTGATTGGAACTACACTTGTTCCCTTGCTCTCAGGGCTGTTTAGCTGATGAACTCAATAATTGATAAAATTACACAAGCGATTTGCGATTTTCTGATTTCGCTTATTGAGGGTAGTTTATCAACAATGTTTAATGACGTAAACGAGAAAGTCGCCACGATTGCGGCGGACGTCGGACAGACGCCGCAGGGCTGGAACGCAAGCATATTTTCTTTGATACAGAATATTTCTCAGACGGTTATTCTGCCGATTGCGGGGCTTATTATAGCCTTTGTCTTATGCTATGAGCTAATAACTATGATTACGGAAAAGAACAATATGCACGATATAGACACGTTTATGTTCTTCAAATATTTCTTAAAGGCTGGGGTAGCAATTTATATTGTTACCCACACCTTTGACATTACTATGGCGGTATTTGACGTTGCGCAGCATATTGTAACGAACAGCGCGGGGGTAATCGGTGCGAACACGAACATTGATATATCTTCCGCGCTTGCCGACATACGAACTACTCTTGAAGCTATGGGAATGGGCGAACTGTTCCTATTAGTTTTGGAAACCTCGCTTGTTAGTTTATGTATGAAAATTCTATCCGTTTGTATTACCGTCGTAATATTCGGACGTATGATAGAGATTTATTTATATTGCTCGGTTGGAGCTATCCCGTTTGCGACAATGACTAATCGCGAATGGGGGCAAATGGGAAATAACTATTTGCGCGGACTTGTGGCATTAGGCTTTCAGGGATTTTTCATTATGGTATGCGTAGGCATTTATGCGGCGTTGGTAAACGGTTTTGTTGTAACCAATAATCTGCATACTACCATATTTACGATTGCGGCATATACGGTTGTACTATGCTTTTCCCTGTTCAAGACAGGTAATCTGTCAAAGTCAATATTTAACGCACATTAAAAATAAAAAAATGAAAGGGGGAATTTTTATTCCTTATGTTCCCGTACCAAAAGATTTAACTACCGTAAAAACAAAGGTAGCTTTTAACCTTACGAAGCGTCAGCTTATATGCTTTGGACTTGCGGCCGCTGTCGCTGTTCCGACATACTTTCTTACGCGCGGCGCGCTTGGCACAACCGGCGCGGTTATGACGCTTGTAATCGCGGCCTTGCCGTTCTTCTTCCTCGCTATGTACGAAAAGGACGGACAGCCGGCAGAAAAGATTTTAAGAAATTATATACGGTCAAGATTTTTGACGCCGAGAGTCAGACCGTATAAAACAAATAATATGTATTCGGCAATTATGAACCAAATTAAACTTGATAAGGAGGTCAAAATAATTGCCGAAGCAGAATACAAACACAAGACCAAAACAAAAGAAAAAGCACATAATATCAGCGAATAAGCCGCTTTCAGCACGACAGAAAAAGGCTATTGCGGCAGCTATCAGAAAAGCGCAAATGCAGGGCAGGCGCGCAGCGTCAGCACAGCAGACTATTCCATATAAGGAAATGTACCCGGACGGGATATGTAAAGTCAAGGATAATTATTTTACAAAAACAATTCAGTTTTTCGATATAAATTATCAGCTTGCAAGGAATGAGGATAAAAACGAGATATTTGAAAACTACTGCGATTTTCTTAACTATTTCGACCAGTCAATTTCTGTACAGTTTTCTTTCCTCCATCAGACTGTCGATATGGCGGAGTATGAAAAAGCCGTACATATTCCCGAACAGGCAGACAATTTTAATGACATACGCATTGAGTATATGGGTATGCTCAAAAATCAGTTGTCGCGCGGAAACAACGGTATTATAAAGCGCAAATTTATCACATTCGGAATTGAAGCGGATAACTTAAAGGCGGCTAAGCAGAAGTTAGAGCGTATCGAAACAGATATACTCGGCAACTTCAAGGCTCTTGGCGTACAGGCAAGACCGCTTAACGGATTAGAGCGTTTAGAGCTTTTACACTGTACTTTCAATGAGGGCGAAAAAGACAAATTCGGCTTTCATTGGGATTTGGTACATAAGACGGGGCTTTCCTCAAAGGATTTTATTGCGCCTACCTCGTTTGATTTCCGCGACAGCCGCACGTTTGGAATGGGCGGCAGAATTGGAACTGTATCATTTTTACAGATACTCGCGCCTGAATTAACAGACCGTATGCTTGCGGATTTCCTCGACCTCGATATGGGAATAGGCGTAAATATTCATATTAAGTCTATCGACCAGTCGGAAGCTATAAAGACGGTCAAGCGGAAAATAACCGACCTTGACAAGATGAAGATTGAGGAACAGAAAAAGGCGGTCAGAAGCGGTTATGATATGGATATTATACCGTCAGACCTTGCGACATTCGGCGGTGAAGCAAAGAATTTATTAGAGCAGTTGCAGAGCAGAAATGAAAGAATGTTCCTTGTTACTGTTCTTGTGATGAATACGGCGGATAACAAACAAAAACTTGATAATATGTTTTTCGCGGCGCAGGGTATCGCTCAAAAATATAACTGTGCATTAAAGCGTCTTGACTTCCAGCAGGAACAGGCGCTAATGTCAAGCGTGCCTATCGGATTAAATCAAATAGAGATACAACGCGGATTGACTACCTCGTCAACCGCTATTTTTGTACCCTTTACTACGCAGGAGCTTTTTCAAGCCGGCGATGAAGCGTTATATTACGGTTTAAACGCATTATCAAATAATATGATACTTGTTGACCGAAAGAAGCTCAAAAATCCGAATGGCTTAATTTTAGGCACACCCGGCAGTGGTAAATCATTCAGCGCGAAAAGAGAGATTGCTAACGCTTTCCTTGTAACGCAGGACGATATAATTATATGCGATCCGGAAGCGGAGTACGCGCCGCTTGTGTCAAGGCTTAACGGTCAGATTATACGGATTTCCCCGAACTCGCACGATTATATCAATCCAATGGACATTAACCTCAATTACAGCGAGGACGAAAATCCCGTACAATTAAAATCAGATTTTATACTTTCATTGTGTGAGCTTATTGTCGGCGGCAAGAACGGACTTGAACCGATTGAAAAAAGCGTGATTGACAGAGCGGTTATAAATATATACCGTCCGTACCTCGCTAATCCCGAACCGTCTAAAATGCCGATTTTGGAAGATTTATATAACGAGCTTAAAGCTATGCCGGAGCCGGAAGCGCAGCGTATCGCGTCGGCGCTTGATTTGTATGTAAACGGTTCATTAAACGTGTTTAATCACCGTACAAATGTAAATGTAAATAACCGTATTGTCTGCTATGACATTAAAGAGCTCGGCAAGCAGCTTAAAAAGCTGGGTATGCTGATTGTTCAGGATCAGGTATGGAACAGAGTAACAATTAACCGCGCGGAGCATAAGGCGACGCGGTATTATGTAGACGAATTTCATTTACTGTTAAAGGAGGAACAGACGGCGGCATATTCGGTTGAGATTTGGAAACGCTTTCGTAAATGGGGCGGTATTCCGACAGGCATAACGCAGAATGTCAAAGACCTGTTATCGTCAAGAGAGATTGAGAATATTTTTGAAAATTCCGATTTTATCTATATGCTCAATCAGGCAGGCGGCGACAGACAGATTTTAGCGAAGCAGCTTAATATATCCCCTCACCAATTATCGTATGTAACGCAGTCGGGCGAGGGCGAGGGACTTTTATTTTACGGAAATGTAATCATTCCGTTTGTAGACCGTTTCCCGAAAGACTTGAAGCTGTATTCGTATATGACGACGAAGCCGGAGGAAATACAGAAAGATGAATGATTTAACGCATTTAAGCCTGTTTACAGGTATAGGCGGAATAGACCTCGCCGCAGAAGCAGCGGGGTTTAAAACCGTCTGCCAATGTGAATGGGCGGATTTCCAGACTTCCATACTTGAAAAGCGGTGGCCTCGCGTGCCCCGATTTCGTGATATTACAACTCTAACAAAGGAGGTATTTTTTGAAAAAACAGGACGAAACAGCGTTACCCTCATTAGCGGCGGATTTCCCTGTCAGCCGTTTTCAAGCGCGGGGAAACAAAAAGGGTTTGAAGATACCCGCTACTTGTGGCCTGAAATGTGCCGCGTCATTACAGAGCTCAAGCCCCGCTGGGTGCTTGGCGAAAATGTTGCTGGGTTCATCAATATGGGGCTCGACAAAACGATTTTTGACTTGGAAAAAGCGGGCTACACTGTTCAAACATTCGTATTACCAGCTTGCGGTGTCGGCGCGTGGCATCAGCGCACAAGAACTTTTATCGTCGGCGTTGATGTTTCCCACTCCGCTTGCCTCCGACAACAACAAAAAGCAGACGGCGGCTGTAAATATGAATGTGTATCTTTCAGACAACGGGATATTTCGGAAGAAGAACAAAAACGGCGCAATCTGGAGCCTTCCGCTGTCGGCGGCGGTGTTCTATATGACGCCGGTAGCGTCGGACGGGATAAGGTCAAAATTTCCGCCGGAGGTAATGAGGAAAAGCAAGGACGGGGCGAACCTTGCGGCGCAGGTGATATTAGAGGAACAGCCGCAGTCGGAGACGGCGGCGCTCAATCCCGATTGGGTGGAATGGTTAATGGGGTTCCCGAAGCAATGGACGGATTTAAGTTGTGGGAACGGGAACCTGTCGGCGTTCCGCGTATAACGGACAGGACGGACGGCAGAGCCGACAGGCTAAAAGCCTTAGGTAATGCCGTATGTCCTCCGCAGGTGTTCCCTATACTTAAATTCATTTCAGATATTGAAACGGGAAGATGTAAGAAATATTGTGAGTTTGGAGGTGAGCAGATATAAGCAGAGAAAACAAGGATTTTCTTAACGGCAGCGGGTGCAAGGATTTTACGGCGTATGAAGCAATCAGGAATATAGAGCGCGCGGAACGCAAAAAGCTGATTGCCGATATTGCCGAGCTTGCCGCAAGACGCGGCTATGAGATTGTAAGCCCTATCCGATTAAAGGAATTAGAATAAAAAATGTCAGGAGGTATATATGTACAAAGATTACGATAATTACCGTACTTATGAAAATGACGATTTATCAGCCGGCGCCACACTTAAAGTTGAGCATACCATAATCGTTAATGAAACCGATATATTGAATTTGATTTCACAACCGCTTGAAAAAATACAGGCTATGCGTGATAATAACGTCAAAAAAGAAACAGCCGCCTTTGAAAAAGTACGGCAGTCAGCGCGGGATTGGGAAAAAAAAGCGGCAATTACAAGACAATTTGACAGGGCTATTGAGTATTTGCAAGCACCGGAGGTTTCGCATTCTTCAAATAAATGGGTAAACGACAGAGATTGTTATAACTACGATTGTACATCTATCAGTAATATGGTATATAAAATGACATACCGTATGTATGATTACACAAGCTGGCGTTCAGAAAAAACAAGACGCTGGGAAGTGAAATGGTCTATTGGCACAAATAGTCCAGTTGGTCATAATAACTGTATTGCAGAACAAGAACGCTCATTTAAGGATAAGGCGGAAGCGGAAAAATATATACAAGGCAGAATAAAAGCCTATTCACATTTATTCACGGAAATTTCCCCGCCCATTCCGAAAGAATATGAAAAATCCTTTATGGTACACGAACATCTTCTACCCGGATATGTTACAGAGAAAATGCAAAAAGCTCAGGAAGCGGCAAAGACGGAAAATATCAGCCGAAGCGCAGATAAAAAGCCGTCAATCCGCAAGGAGTTAAATTCCATTAAGGCGGCAGAGAAAAGCGTGCCGAAGCCGACGCAGACAAAAAAGCGCGATAATCTCGAACTTTAACAGCGGAGGTAATGAATGAAAGACAATGAATTTAAGGCGCGGAATAAGGACACGGATTTTTCAAAAAAGGTTGAAGCCGATACCGTTCTCGGACGGCAGAGCGCAAAAGGCAGCGCGAAGCCCTTTACTTCTTCAGAACATAATAGGTATCAGCAGAAATTTTTAGATACCGAAAAGCCGCTTGATACTTCTACCGTACAAAATCCGTCAGACAGTCAGGAAATATTAAAGCCTACCGAAAATAATACAGAACAGCAAGAGGACTTAGAGAATATTAACCTTGATAGTCAGCCGGATATACCATATTCCCCGCCGACAAACGAGCCGCCCAAAAGTGGCGGTTTTTCTAATGCCGTAACTACGGCGGCAAGAAATAAACGGTATCAGCGCAAATTTAATCAAAAGAAATTTGATGTTGATATTACTGAACATTCCGCAGATAGTACGGCGGAAGAAACGCAGCCGGATAGTGCCGAAGCCTTAAAAGATAACGGAAATTATGACTTTACCGAGCAAACACATAATCCTGATGAAGCGTTTGACCGTGTAAACGGCAATTCGGATTTTCAGCTCGGCGCGGATTCCGAAAAGGATTCCGCAGACGGCAATCCGAAGCAGCCGGATAAAAACCGAGCCTATCAGAAAAAGCGCGTCAAGACCGAAAAAACAGCAGAGTACAACATCAAAGAAGCGGTTGACGCAGGCGATACGGTTTTTGACAGAGTAACGGAAAAAGAGGATTTTGTTTTTGAAACGCGGGAAAGCAAGACGGAATTTTCATTCCGTCCGTCAGAGGATAAAACCGAAAAACAGACAGCCGGAAGCAAAAACCGCTTATATCAGGAAAAGCAATCCAAAACAGAGTCGGCGGAAAACGCCGATACTGTTTTAGATATTCCCGAAAAGGGCGATTTTCAGTTTAAGCGAGCGGAAAAGGCGCAGGCGAAAGCCGATAAGCTCAAAGGCAAGGCGGAAAAAGCACAAAACAAATTACCTCATAAGCGCAAGGTTAAAAAGCAGCGTGTTTATGATGAAAAGAAAAAGAAAGCTAAAACCCGTCTGAAATTTGAAAAAGAGATTAAGCCTCAATCCGATATATACCACCGTTCCCCTGTAAAAAATGCGGCGGATATGGCAGGTATGACCGTATTAAACAAGGCACATTCAAAAGTGAGCGAAACAGAACACGAAAATACAGGAATTGAAGCCGCGCATAAGACAGAACAGAAAGCCGAAAGCATTTTACGGTTTGGAAACCGTACAGGGCGTATGATTATACAAAACCGCAAAAACGCGCCGTATAAAAAAGCGGCGCGTCTGCAATTCAGAGCAGAGAAAGCGGAAGCAAAGGCCTTTGTTCAAAAAACACTTGCGGATAATCCCGATTTCAAGAAAAAATCAGCTTTGAGGAAATTTTTTCAGAAAAAGCAGATTAAGAAAAAATACCAGCAGGCGAAGCGCGCCGAACAGAACGCTAAAAAGGCAAAACGAGCCGCAAAGACCACAAAGGACGTTACGGTGTACGTTGTTGAATTTATAAAGCGTCATAAAAAGGTATTCGGCGTCATTCTTGCTATTGCTTTAATAATTGCTTGGATAGCAACTACAATTTCATCTTGCGCGGTTATGGGTACAACGGGCTTTAACTCAATTATGGTATCGTCATACTTTGCGGAGGACGAAGATATATACGCGGCGGAAAACTATTACAAAGACCTTGAAAGCGGTTTACAAAGTGAGATAAACAATATTGAACGCGATTACGGAGGTTATGACGAATACAATTACGATTTGGCGCAGATAGGCCATAATCCGTATGAGCTCATTTCCTACCTCACGGCGTTGTATATGGATTTCACTTTTGATGATGTAAAACAGCCGCTTGATGATTTGTTTGAACAGCAGTATATATTAACGCTTACATCTCAGACGGAAACAAGGACGGACGACGAGGGCAACGACAAGGAATATAAAATACTCAATGTTACGCTTGTAAACAAGAATATTACTATGCTTACAAATACGAACCTTACGGACGACCAGCGGGAATTATACGGTATATATCTTGAAAGCAAGGGCAACCGCGATTATTTATTTGCGGACGATATTTATTCTAATCCGGCAGCGCCGCCGAGTTATACCATACCCGGCGAAGCATTAAACGACGCTACATTCCGACGTCTTATAACGGAAGCCGAAAAATACTTAGGTTATCCGTATGTATGGGGCGGTTCTTCACCGTCAACGAGTTTTGATTGCAGCGGTTTTGTATGCTGGGTATATCAGGCGTCAGGCGTATATCCTCTATCCCGTACAACAGCGCAGGGTATTTTTAATCAATGCGCGGTTGTGTCAAGAGCGGACGCAAAACCCGGCGACATTATATTTTTTACAGGCACATATAACGCGGGCGAGCCTGTAACCCACGTCGGAATATTTGTCGGTAACGGTATGATGATACATTGCGGCAACCCTATTCAGTACGCGAGTATTGATAGTTCCTATTGGAGTTCGCATTTTTACGCCTTTGGCAGACTTGGGGGCGGTTGATATGCGTTATCTTTACAGTTGGAGCGGTGGCAAGGACAGTACGGCGGCAATAATACTTAGTCATATTCATAACTTGCCGCCGTCAACCGTCATTTTCAGCGAGGTAATGTTTGATAAGAAACGCGGTATTTCAGGCGAATTACCCGAACATATAGACTTTATCAAAAACAGAGCTATTCCCGTTTTTGAAGAATGGGGTTATACGGTTGAAATATTACACGCGACAAAAGATTATTTAGATTGTTTTCATCAGATAATCACAAAATCTAAAAATCCGTTAAGAAATGGAAGAAAAAGCGGTTTTCCGATAGGTGGAATGTGTACAATTAACAGCCGTATAAAAATAAAAGCAATTCAGGATTATTTGAAAAATGTAAATGGCGGATTTGTACAATATGTCGGAATAGCCGCAGACGAACCGGCGAGGCTTACAAGGCTTGACGGTACAAATAAAATATCATTACTTGCCGAATATGGCTATACTGAACAAATGGCTTATGATTTATGCAGCAAGTATGATTTGCTGTCCCCAATATATAAGTATCACAAAAGGGGCGGTTGTTGGTTCTGTCCTAACGCGACTTACGGCGAGTTTGCATATTTGAAGCAATACCACCCTGACCTATGGAATGAGCTTGAAATATTATCAAAGGACAAAAACCTTGCAAGTCAAAAGTTCAAATATGGGAATACATTTTCCGAAGTCGATAAAAAGATTGATGAATTTATCGCAAAACAAAAAATTTAATTTTATGGAGGTATTTTAATTATGGCAACACTTGAAAAAATCGAAAAGGATATTATAAGGACAAAAGCAAAGATAAGCGAGTATCAGCAAAAATTACGCAATCTTGAAGCGCAGAAAGTCGAAGCCGAGAATTTGCAGATTGTAAATCTCGTTAAGGCTGTTAAACTTAGCACTCCCCAGCTTACCGTACTTTTAAGCGCGTATGCAAAGGGTGATGTTCTTCTTCCCGACGAGTACGAGGAGGAATTAAAGGCTATTGAGGAAAACGAGCAGCAGGAGGACGGCACGAATGAAGAATAAAATTATTGCGATATTATCAGCAGCTTTATTATGCTTTGGCGGAATGTGCGGAATAACCGCACACGCAAACTATGACAGTACAGCAGCAGCGCCGGCGGCAACGGAAACGCCGAAGCCGGCGCGTACCATATCAACAGCGGGCGCGGGGCACGTTGTAGACAACATTTCCGACAGTGATAAATTGCAGTTTATAAGCGTAACCGCAAAGGACGGCAGCGTATTTTTTATCGTTATCGACAAGCAGAATGTAAACGATAATGTGTATTTCTTGAATAAGGTTGATATATCCGACCTTGAAGCGCTTGCAAAGGAAAACAGCGCGGCAGTACCCGCAGCAGTAAAAGCAAGCCCTACACCGCAGGCGCAGGCGTCGCCGTCGGCGGAGCCGGACGGTAAGACGAAAACCGCGCCGAAAACCGATAAATCAAAGTCAGGCAATTCAAGTATAATGCTTATTCTGATTGCGATTATAGGTATAGGCGGTCTTGGCGCGTACTATTTCAAGGTTTATCTTCCAAAAAAGAATATGGAAAACGCCCCCGATTTGGAAGATTTTGAATTTACCGACGGCGAGGACGAGGAAACCGAAAACGAGGACGATACATATACAGAAGATGAATAAAATATATTGCAATATTACTTTGTTTATGATATAATATTTATTCAAGAAATTTTATACTTACTAACAAGTAGAAAGGAGATTGTATATGAGTAAGGTTGATGAATATACAGGTAATGGAATGATTGTAGTTAGTGATGGTGAAGTTTGGGCGGTAGATGATAGCGGACTACCTGATGTAATAGGAGAAATAGGACGTGTTGAATTATCCATAGAAATGCCAGAAAACTTAATTGGCATATATCGAGTTGAGCATATAATGTTATTTGATGAAGATGATGAGGAATTATATGACGACCAAACATTAGTGGATAATACGGAATACCATTCAGAAAGAGCGTTAGTAAAAGCAGTTGCAAAAAAATACGGTATTTCAGAGGATATTATAACTGTTTTATAAAGGATAATATACAACCACAAAAACAGCACTCATTGTTGGGTGCTGTTTTTGTATGTAAAAATAAAGGAGGAATGATTAAATAAATGAAATTAGTAATTGCGGAAAAGCCGTCGGCAGCCCAGAGCTACGCAAAGGCTTTGAACATAACCGCTAAGAAAAGCGGATATTTTGAGGGAAACGGATATATCATTACTTGGTGTATCGGACATCTTGCAGGCTTGGCGGACGCAGCGGCGTATGATGAAAAATACGCGGTATGGAAATATGAGGATTTACCTATCCTACCTGAAAAATGGCAGTTTGCCATAAACAAGGGCAAGGAAAATCAGTATAAGGTTGTCAGCGGTTTAATGAACCGAAACGACATAACCGAGATTATAAACGGGTGCGACGCAGGACGCGAGGGCGAATTGATTTTCAGATTTGTATATAATATGTGTGGCTGCAAAAAGCCGTACTTCCGTTTATGGATTTCCTCAATGGAAGAAAGCGCAATCCGCGAGGGATTTAATAACCTCAAAGACGGACGCGAGTATGATAATCTTTATAATTCCGCGTTATGCCGCGCAAAAGCTGATTGGATTATCGGTATAAACGCAACAAGACTGTTTACATCACTGTATAGAAAGCATTTGAATATAGGACGCGTTCAGACGCCTACCCTTGCTATGATAGCAGAACGGGACAGCAAAATTTCAATGTTCAGGAAAGAAAAATATTATACCGTTGAAATTGACGGCGGCAATATTAAGGCTGTAAGCGATAAGATTTCCGACAAAGACGAAGCGCAGAATTTACAAGCGGCTTGCCACGAAAGGCAGGCCGTTTGTATTTCCGCTGTTAAAGAGAAAAAGAAAACAGGCGCGCCGAAACTGTTTGACCTCACAACATTACAGCGCGAAGCAAACCGAATATTCGGATATACGGCGAAACAGACGCTTGACTATGCTCAATCGCTTTATGAAAAGAAGCTGATTACATATCCGAGAACCGACAGCCGATATTTAACGGACGATATGCACAATACTGTTATTAAAATCGTTCATATAGCGTCAAAATTCGCGCCGTTCTCAAACTGTACGGATTTTAAGCCTGATACATTCTGCTTATTCAATAATGAAAAGGTATCAGACCACCACGCTATTATTCCGACGGCAGAAATTGAAAATATCAGCTTGGCGGAAATACCAAACGGCGAAAGTAATATACTTCACCTTATTATGTGCAAGCTGTTATGTGCGGTTAATTCCCCGTATGAGTATGAAACGATTACCGCAGTTTTGGAGTGCGGCGGCGTACAGTTTACGGCAAAGGGTAAAATCATTTTATTTGAGGGCTGGAAAAATATCGAACAGCTTTTTAAAAGATATATTCATTCGGACACAGACCGCGCCGAAGATGTATTTTGTATTACAAAAGGCGAAACCGTTACCGTTTCATCAGAAGTCAAAGAGGGTTATACCTCACCGCCGAAAGCGTTTACGGAGGACACTCTATTATCATCAATGGAAACGGCAGGAGCCGCCGAAACAACGGACGAAGCGGAACGCAAGGGCTTGGGAACGCCGGCGACAAGAGCGGCAATTATAGAAAAGCTGGTACAGACAGGTTTTGCAGAGCGTAAGGGCAAGTCTATTGTTGCAACTCATAACGGTATAAGTCTTGTCAGCGTTCTTCCCGAAAAGCTCACATCACCTATTCTAACGTCCGATTGGGAAAATAACCTTGCCGAGATTGCAAAGGGCAATTATCCGCCGGAGCAGTTTATGAAAGGAATTGAGGATTTGACAAGGGAGCTTGTAACCACATATTCATTCATCACAGACGAGGACAGAGCGATATTCCGCGCGCCGCGTGAGGTTATCGGTATATGTCCCCGCTGCGGTTCGGACGTACACGAAAGCAAAAATAACTTTTATTGCGCTAATAAAAGCTGTAAATTCGTTATGTGGAAAAATGACAGGTTTTTCACAAGCAAGCGAAAAGAGATTACAAAGAAAATGGCGTCTGATTTGCTCGCAAAAGGCAGAACAAAGGTAAAAGGCTTGTATTCCGAGAAAAAGGATAAGACCTATGACGCGGACGTGGTTTTAATCGACAGCAACGATAAGTATGTACATTTCAGGCTGGATTTTGACGGAAAGTGAGGTTGATATATGGCAGATACAGAAGGCACACCAGATTTTCACTTGGCCGCTTATGTTACCAATCTTGGAAAATATAACGAGGGATATTTAGTAGGCGAATGGGTGAAGTTCCCTGTTACTCCTGATGAAATGCAAGATGTATTTAGGCGTATAGGTATAGGCGGAAAAGATGTATTCGGTTCGCCGTATGAGGAATGGTTTATTACAGACTATGATTGTTATATTGACGGGATATATGATATGTTGAGCGAATATGAGAGCCTTGACGAATTAAATTATCTCGCAGACAAATTAGATGAAATGTCGGACGCGGAAGTACAGCATTTTAAGGCTATCGTTAAAATGGGCGAACATTCAGACAGTGTACAGGATTTGATAAATCTAACTGAAAATCTTGATTGCTACGAAATATATCCAGATATTACAGACGAGTATGATTTGGGATATTACCTTATCAATGAATTGGGCTGTTATGATATGAACACACTGAAAGCATTGGAAAATTACATTGATTATAAGGAGTATGGAGATGATACTGCGCTGAATGAAAACGGTGTATTTACGGATTACGGTTATGTTGTGTGTAATCAAAGTGATTTTAAAGAGATATACAACGGCAGCCGTGATGATATTCCTGACGAATACCGTATAAGCTCTATACCCGATATTGAAGCTGAACAGAAAGACGCTGTAAAAACAGAAGAAAAAAAGCCGTCAATTCGTCAGCAGCTTGCGGAAAATAAGTCAAAATCCGAAAAGACGCAATCCGTACCGTTAAGGCAAAAAAACGATTTGAGCCTATGAGGTTTGGTATCTGATGAAACGTATTGACATAACAAACGGAATTATGCGGATTGATACTAATACGGAAACATTTGATATTCAGAAAATCCAAAACCGCCGTTTTATGTATAATCCGCAGACAGGCACGTTGATTTTGGGAATACAAACACAATGCAACGATTTCTTTTATAAAAAGGTTACGGAATATCGGCGTATAGGTATAAGGTCAAATTTCAACGAGTTTGTGAGTGGCTGGGTTGGAAG
>NZ_JBKVWU010000056.1:0-13698 GCF_046972485.1 Hominilimicola sp. | reverse complement strand
ATTGGCAGTCCATTATTAAGTTTTTTATTATGTTCCCTTTGTACACCGTTGCAACGATAATGCGATATGATGAAAGAAGCATTGCCGATCCGCTTATCGGCTCGGTACATGATCCGATATATCAAGGTGCAGGCGCATACGGCGTTGCAGGTGTACCGCAGGTTAAAGAGGGAGCGGTGTCAAAGGCTCACGGCGGAGTTTTGTTTATAGACGAAATTGGCGAATTACAGACTTGCCAGATTAACAAGCTGTTAAAGGTGCTTGAGGACAGGAGGGTTATGTTTGAAAGTGCATATTACAGCGAAGAAAACAAAAAAATCCCAACGTATATACACGATGTATTCAAAAACGGCATACCTGCAGATTTCAGACTTATCGGTGCGACAACCAGAAAGCCCGAAGAAATCCCCGAGGCTGTTCGTTCAAGATGTGTCGAAATTTATTTTAACCCTTTGACAAGGGATAATATAGAAAAGATAATTTACGGTGCGGCTGAAAGAATAAAAATCAATATAGAACAAAATGCGGTTGAGATGATTGCACGTTATGCGAAAAACGGCAGAGATGCGGTTAAAATTCTTCAAATGGCTAAAAATATTATATTTCTTGACAACAGAAGAAACGTAACTTTGGACGATATTGCGTGGATTTTAAAAACGTGTCATTATACAAACGGATATATAAGCAGTGATGAAAAAATAATTGATATATCGGTCATAAAACCTAAATAAAAAACTGTAAAAAACAGTTGAAAATTATACGAAAAAATTATATAATAGTAATATTAATCTTATAGGAGTGAAAACGGATTGGAAAAAGAACTAAAACGTGTGTCGGTAGTGCCAATGCGTGGAATGGTTTTGTTCCCGCATATGACGCTTAACTTTGACGCGGCACGAGAAATGTCCATAAAAGCACTTGAAAGTGCTGCTGAAAATGATTCAATAGTATTCCTTGCGGCGCAAAAGGATTATACAATAGAACAACCGACTGTTGACGATATATACAGTATAGGTACGTTTGCGGTTATAAAACAGGTTATGCGTATGCCCGGCGGTATAACAAGAGTTATAGTAAAGGGATTGGAACGTGGAATTATTGAAAATTTCATTTCCGAAAAACCGTTTTTTGAGGCAGAAGTACAGGAATTTGACGATTTGTACGAAGAAAATCATCCTTTAAAACAGGCTTATATAAGACGACTTAAAAAGTCTTACGAAGAATATTTCTCTCAAAATCCAAAACTTACTGCCGATAATTTTATGGCGGTTATGGGTATTGAGGAAATAGGCGAACTTTGTGATGTGATTGCCGCAAGTCTTGAAATTGACACAAAAGAAAAACAGGAAATTTTATCTGAATTTGATTCATATGACAGAGCGGAAAAACTTATAATTACAATACAAAATCAGCTTGAAGTATTGAAGTTGGAGCAACAGCTTGCACAGAAAGTCAAAGAAAGAATTGACAAAAATCAAAGAGAATATTTTTTGCGCGAGCAATTAAAAGTGATACAGGACGAACTTGGCGATACCGACGGCATAAAGGCGGAAGTAGAAGAATATAAGCAGAAAATAAACAAATTGAAAACCGTTAAGGATACGAAAGAAAAACTTATGAAAGAAGTTGACAGGTTTTCAAAGATGCCGCCGTCGTCGGCTGAAAGTTCGGTGATTAGAAATTATCTTGATACTGTTTTAAGCCTTCCTTGGAACAAGCTGTCAAAGGAAAGCTTTGATATTAAAAATGCTGAAAAGATATTAAATGAGGATCATTACGGACTTGAAAAGGTCAAGGAACGCGTGCTTGAATATCTTGCGGTAAGACAGAACACAAAAGGCAAAAACGGTACGATACTTTGCTTTGCGGGACCTCCGGGAGTGGGTAAAACGTCGGTTGCAAAGTCAATCGCACGTTCGCTCGGCAGAAAATATGTCAGAATATCTCTCGGCGGTATTCACGACGAATCAGATATAAGAGGTCACAGAAAGACTTACATAGGCGCTATGGAGGGCAGAATTATAGCGGCAATGAAAGAGGCAAAAACAAAAAATCCGCTTATTTTGCTTGACGAAATTGATAAAATGGGTGCGGATTATAAAGGTGATCCGTCAGCCGCACTTTTGGAAGTGCTTGACTATGAACAAAACGGAACATTCCGCGACCATTATATTGAAGTACCGTTTGATTTGTCACAGGTGTTGTTTATCACAACAGCAAATTCACTTGATACGGTTTCAAGACCGTTGCTTGACAGAATGGAAATCATTGAACTTTCGGGTTATACAAGCAATGAAAAATTCCATATTGCAAAGGATTATCTTGTGAAGAAATCTATGAAAAATAATGGACTTGATGACAATGATTTGACAATTTCAGATGACGCGATTGAGGCTGTAATCGGATATTACACTCGTGAGGCAGGCGTCAGAAAACTTGAACAGCAAATAGGTAAGATATGCCGTAAGGCGGTTAAGAAACTTCTTGAAAACACCGAAAGACCGATAGAGGTTACAAAGCAAAATCTTGAGGAATATCTCGGTAAGGAACGTTTCCATTTTGAAAAAATGAATGAGCAGGACGAAATAGGTGTTGCAAGAGGATTGGCTTGGACGTCGGTAGGCGGTGACACGCTGTCGATAGAAGTTAACGTTATGCCGGGAAGCGGAAAAGTCGAACTTACAGGTAAGCTCGGCGATGTTATGAAAGAAAGTGCAATGGCGGCAATCAGCTACATAAGAGCAAATTCACAAAAACTCGGTATTGCGGAAAATTTCCATAAAACAAAGGATATACATATTCACGTGCCGGAAGGCGCAGTACCGAAAGACGGTCCGTCAGCCGGAATAACAATGGCAACGGCAGTTGTATCGGCGCTTACAAAAAATCCTGTAAGAAACGATATTGCAATGACAGGTGAAATCACGCTTAGAGGGAGAGTTCTTCCGATAGGCGGTTTGAAAGAAAAGTCGCTTGCGGCATTCAGAGCAGGAATAACCGATATTATTATTCCGAACGAAAACAAAGCCGATATAGACGATGTCCCTAAGGAAGTAAGAAGCAAAATCAATTTCATACCTGTAAAGAGTATGGATACTGTACTTGAAAATGCTTTAAGATAAGTGAAGAAAGGAATGATATAAATTATGAATATACATAATGTTAGCCTTACAATTTCCGCAGTACGTCCAAACCAATACCCAACGACAGGTTATATGGAATTTGCATTTGCCGGACGTTCAAATGTCGGTAAATCTTCGATGATAAATAAACTGCTTAACAGAAAATCGCTGGCGAGAGTATCGGGTACACCGGGTAAAACAATTACGATTAATTTTTATAATATCGACGATACCATTTATCTTGTCGACTTGCCGGGTTACGGATATGCACAGCGTTCAAAGTCCGAAACGGAAAAGTGGGGCAAGATGATGGAGGATTATCTTGCAAACCGTGAACCGCTTGTGCAGACGATATTGCTTGTTGACAGCCGTCATAAGCCGACTAAGGACGATATAACAATGGCAAATTGGATTCGCCATTATCATACGAATTTGATAGTTGTTGCAACAAAAATGGATAAGCTTAAAAAGAGAGAGATTGAGCCGAATCTTCAAAGAATTTGGGAAACTCTTGAAATGGGCGAAGATGATATTCTTGTACCGTTTTCAACACAAGATGATGAGGGCAAATATACTGTATGGGATATGATTGAAATGATGCGTGCAGGTGAGCTTTATTACAGTGATGATGAAGAAAGCGAAGAAACAGAAGAATAAAAATACGCCACCACTCCGCCTTTCAGGCATCTCTCCTCAAGGAGCGGCATACTAAGGCTCCCTTTGAGGGGAGCTGTCGGCAAAGCCGACTGAGGGGTGGCAAGAAAGATTGGCACATTTTACAACCCACAAAATACACATCACACACAAAACGGAACTGAGATGTTCCGTTTTTTTACGGAAACAAATGGAACAAAATTGAATTATTTAACGTCTAAATAAATATAAATATACAAAAGGAGGACGAGGAATTGAAGAAAATATTAGCAATTATAGTATTGCTTTGTGCATTGGGGGTAAGTGCATCGGCGGCAGATATGACATTTACGCCTGAAGGAGAAGGCAAGTGGATTTACTGCAACAATCCCGAAGCAATCAGAAATCAGGACTTAATGAACAGTGACGACAATCCGCCGTCATATATTATGAACAACGAAAATCTTGAACCGGATTTATATGACTTTCTTATTTGTCATATAAATTACACTGACAGTAACGGCGGTTACGGTGCAGGATATGAAATTGAAGTTGATGTTGAACTTACAGCTGTTGAGGACAGTGAAATAACTATAAACAAAGCCTTTTTTGAGGCTGTTGAGGACGAGTCGTTTATATTCAGTGACGGAACGTGGTCAAAAGAAACAAACAAATTCGGTTGCATTAACGGACTTGCGTCAATGCTTGGTGTAAACCTGTCACAATTAAACGGTGCTTGGTTATACGAGGCAAAGCCATATGAGCCTGTAACTGTTGAACTGAAAAAAGGCGAAACAATATGGCTTAGCGACTATATGGACGATTACACAAGTATCGGCTATCACAAGCCGTCACAGATACTTGGAGAATTATCACTTAATTACGGCAAAATGAATTTTAATGTTGCGGCATTCAAAACGGGTGATGAATTAAATGACAGAAGCAGTTTTGACCCGAATGCAAAGTTCGGAAAATATTCATACACAAGAACGGAAAAAGGTATTGCCGATTCACTTCCAAAGGTTAATGTTGACCTTGAATATACTATTGACAATACATACAAAGACGGTGAGTATATAAAAAACAAAGTATTTAATCAATATCAGCCTGACGGCTATGTTACGGACGCGTGGTGCACCAATCTTAATCCGCAGGACGATATTTGGTCGAAAGATATATCTGTACAGTCGGACTTGCTTACTTTGACATACAAAGATGATTCAAAACTTGATTATTACGGCTCTAATGTAAAGGAAAAAGAAAAAAATAATTTATGGATATGGGATCCGTATCACAGTGATACCGCGGAATATCCGGGTGCGTCAACTTGGTACAACAGAGAGGACTATGTTCCCAATTATGAACTTTCCGTTAAACGCAGTAATCAAGGCTACGGTTGCAGTATGGGCAACTATTGCGTAACAGAGGCATATAATTTAAAAGTTAAGAACGTAACGAATAAAGATAAGTATTTTGAATACGTTGCCGAAACTTCGTCCAATATTGCGGTGTATGTTGAGGACGAAAACGGCAAGCACAGCGGTCTTTTGAAAGACGAGTCAAGTCCTGCTAAAAAAGATACAATGGCAAGTGTATTAATTCCGGCAAACAGTGAAAAGGAATTTTCGATTAATATGGTATTGCCTATAAATTACGTCGGCGGTATAAGAAATTCATTCAGAGTATGCAATGAAAGTCATATTGATAAGTATTACGAAGATTATGTCGATGAACCGAGAGCAGAGCAAGGACCGATTACAACAGGTGTCTTGGCATCGGAAGTAAGGGACGAATTGCCGCAGGAAGTAAAGGATATTATAAACGGTAATTATGACAGTTACGAACTTTTGAAAACAAATACCGGATATATGTTAAGATGGATTGAATGGGACGGCTGTCCTTATTACTACACTTCAGAGTGGGGCAAGGTAAAGACAATTTACTATCTTGACAAAAATTATAAAATAAAAGATAAGTATGAATTTGATAAACTTATTCAGCTTGCCGTTTATTATGACGGATATTACTATGTTGAGGACGCAGACGGAAACAGATTTAAGTCGGCAGACGGTCAGAAGTGGGAGAACTATAATCATCGTATGCCGCTTGCAAATATAACATTCAATAAATCAAAGCCGTCAAAGTGGGCAGAAAAAGAAGTTAAGAGAGCGTATTCGCTTGATGTTGCACCGTACAGATACAAAGATACACTTGTGTATACGGACAATATGACGCGTGAAAAGTTCTGCATAATCCTTGCAAATATGCTAAAGGCAAAGGATAAATTGCCGACAGAGCAGAATGTCAAATTCAGCGATACAACAAGAGAAGAAGTTTCGCTTTTGGGTACGGCAGGAATTATAAGCGGTTATGAGGACGGTACGTTTAAACCTAATAATTCGATTACGCGTGAAGAGGCATCGATGCTTTTGTATAAGACAGCACAGTATATTGGGTATAACGATTTCTATGAGGATTACAAATTGTCGGATTATAAGTATGCCGATGATGAAGAAATAGGCGAGTGGGCAAAAGAGGCTGTTTATCAGATGAACAAAGCCGAGATAATGACAGGTATGGGCGACGATATGTTCTCACCTAAATCAAATTATACAAATGAACAGTCAATCTCAACTATTATGAGATTATACGATTTGCAGAATAAACCTAAATCAACACCAACGCCAACTTTAGCTCCGATACCTGAGCCGACAGAAGTACCGACAACAGAGGAAACAGACATTCCCGAAACAGACGGCGGAGAAACAACAGTTCAAGAAAATTAACAAAAAAGTATCCTCAACAGAGGATACTTTTTTTGAGAGAAGATATATTTTATTATTTTAATTGAAGTCTGATTCTGTCGGCAACCATTGCGATAAATTCTGAATTTGTCGGCTTGCCTTTGCCTGTGTGGATTGTGTAGCCGAAAATTTCATTCATAACCTCAGGCTTACCTCTGCTCCAAGCGACTTCTATTGAGTGGCGGATTGCACGTTCTACACGGCTGGCGGTGGTATTATATGCCTTTGCAATTTCGGGATAAAGCTGTTTAGTGATGAAGTTTAACAGATCCATATTTTCAACAACCATCATTATTGCACTTCGGATATATTGATAACCCTTAATATGTGCCGGAACACCAAGCTCGTGAATGAAGTCTGTAACGATAGTTTCAAGGTCTGTTTCTTCGGCTTTTTGAGCTGTTATATTGTGTGAAAGCGGTATTGCGCTAACCATAGGAACAGATGTTAAATCTTGAATAACTTCGTATACACGTTCGTTGCTTTGCGGTTTTAAAAGACAGTAGTCTATTAAAGGACTTACTGACGCAGCCATTTTAATTGCTATTGATGAAACGGAATAAACTATGATTTTAGGCTTTTTATCAAATGTCAAAGTCTGCATACGCTTTAAAACTCCTATACCGTCAAGTTTCGGCATTACAAGGTCAAGAATTATAACGTCGGGTCTGGTTTGAGAAATAAGAGTGTAAGCCTCTTCACCGTCTGTTGCAATAGCCGTTACTGTCATATTAGGCTTTGCACCTATGTATGATGATAATTCCTTTGCTAAATCTTCGTTGTCATCTGCTATTAGTACAGAGATATTGTTGTTCATAAGTAAGTCCTCCTATTGTATAAAGTTAATATGATGTCTACTATTTGTAAATGTTTTCCATTACGTAAAGTATATTACCATAAAATGTTAATAAAATCAAGAGATTTTTCAAAAAAATTCCAAAAAAATTTAAAATATATTTTTTTAATGCCGTAAATACTGTAAAATACAACAAAAAAAGATGTCAAAACTTTTTGTTTTGACATCTCTTATATGGTGGTATGTTATTAATCTTTGTAATATAATGCTCGAAGTGAGTTTAAAATCGCAAGCAATGATACACCTACATCAGCGAAAATTGCAAGCCACATTGTGCTTATGCCAAGTACGCTTAAAATCATAACAAGAACTTTAACTCCGATAGCGAATACAATGTTTTGGATTATAACCGACATAGTTTTTGCGGAGATTTTAGATGCTTTGGCAATTTTGGAAGGTTCATCAGTCATAAGAACAACGTCAGCCGCCTCGATTGCACTGTCCGAACCGATACCGCCCATAGCAATACCGATGTCCGAACGCATAAGTACGGGTGCGTCGTTAATTCCGTCACCGACGAATGCAACATTCTTTTTAGGATTTTTAGAAGAAAGGATTTCTTCAAGTTTTGAAACCTTATCCTGTGGCAACAACTGCGAATAAACTTTATCAATACCAATCTGCTCTGCGGTATAATCGGCGTTTTTCTTTACGTCGCCGGTAAGCATAACAGATTTGATATTAAGCTGTTTCAATGCTGAAATTGCAACTTTACTGTCAGCTTTGATTTCATCAGATATAACGATATATCCGGCAAATTTTCCGTCAACTGCAATGTATATAATACTTCCGATGTATGATTTTGCTTTTTCGTGAGAGATATTGTTGCTCTCAAGAAGTCTGACGTTACCGGCTAAAACTTTATGACCGTCTATATCTGCACTGATACCCATACCGGAAATTTCTGTGTAGTTTAAGATTTTTGCAGTGTCAACGGTGTTTTTGTAAGCATTTTTAACCGATACTGCGATAGGGTGTGTTGAGTAAAATTCAGCATAAGCGGCATATTTTATAAGTTCGTCTTTGTCGATAACAGAATATACGTCTTTTACGGCGAATACACCTTTTGTAAGAGTACCTGTTTTGTCAAATACGACAGTATCAAGTTTAGCAAGCTTTTCGATGAAGTTACTGCCCTTAACAAGAATACCGTTCTTTGACGCACAACCTATACCGGCAAAGAAACCAAGCGGAATTGATACAACCAATGCACAAGGGCAAGAAACCACAAGGAACATAAGTCCGCGATATATCCAAGTTCTGAAATCTCCGAGAAACAGGGGAGGAACGAACATAACTATTACCGCAAGTGCAACGACAATCGGTGTATAGTATTTAGCAAATACGGAAATAAATTTTTCCGATTTTGCTTTTTTGCTTTGAGCGTGTTCAACCATATCAAGAATTTTTGAAACGGTACTTTCGCCGTATGTTTTTTCTACTTTAATATATATAGGTGAGCCTGTATTCAAACTTCCGCTCAATACAGTATCACCAGTAACAGCCTTACGCGGTACGCTTTCGCCTGTAAGTGCTTTTGTATCAAGATATGTTTCGCCCGAAGTTATTGTACCGTCAAGAGGGATTTTTTCGCCGGGTTTTACAATTATAATATCTCCGATTAAAATTTCAGACGGAGAAACTTTTGTAATCGTGCCGTTTACTTCTGTATTGGCATAGTCGGGACGAATATCCATAAGTTCCGTAATTGAATTACGGCTCTTTTGTGCCGCACGTTCCTGCAATGCCTCGCCGACTTGATAGAACAGCATTACAGCAACCGCCTCAGGGTGTTCACCGACAGCAAATGCACCGATACTTGCTATACTCATTAAGAAGTTTTCGTTGAATAAGTGTCCTTTGAATATGTTTTTAATCGCATTCCAAACTATATCATAGCCAAGAACAATATAAGCGACTACAAATAAAATATCAGATATCAATGGGGAAGAAAGTACGTTTTCTGTTACGATACCTGCCGCAAAAAGTATTGCACCGGCTATAAGTCTTATAGTAAGAACTTTTTCATCTTCCTCTCCATGTTCGCAACCACAACCGCAGCCACAGCCATGTTCGTGATTATCGTGACCGCAACCGCAATGGTCTTCATGCTCGTGATGATTGTCGTGACCGCAACCGCAGCGGTCATCATGCTCATGATGATGTTCATGTCCACAGCTACAATGAGCCTCGTACTCGTGTTTATGATGATCGTGACCGCAACCGCAATGGTCCTCGTGTTCATGATGATGTTCATGTTTTTCACAACAGACATCTTTATTATCTTCCGCAATATTACTATCGTTATTTTTTTTCATATCTGCACCTCCATACTTGAATATATGAATAACTGTTCATATATTCATTATACGGTATACTATATCATTTGTCAATAGTTTTATTCAAAAAATAAAAATAATACTTAAAAATATGTTTTTATACCGCAAAACAGCGGTGCTTCCGAAAAAGCACCGCTGTTTGCCACTGATATTTTGAAAGTGGAGTTGATGTAATATTAGTTGTTGCACATACAAGTAACGATAACGATAATAATAAGAACCCAAATAATCATATCAAGATCAAAATCGCAACCGCCTCTTTGACAACCGTTTCCACAACATTCGCCCATTGTGAGTGCCTCCTTTCAATGTTTTGTAATATATATTATGACTAATATATTAATTTTGCACATTGTCCCATATTTTACTTGAATTTTTCTTCAAAATGGGTTAGAATAGTAGTAGTGATATTTTCTTGGGGAGGTAAATCTTTTGGATAAGAAGAAAATTGACAGAATAAATGAACTTGCGAAAAAGGCAAGAAGTTCCGATGGGTTGACGCCTGAGGAAATGACGGAGCGTGCAAAGCTCCGTGAAGAATATCTTAATGCCATACGTCAGAATTTCAAACAGACGCTTGACAATATTGAAATAATTGATAAAGGAGAATAAAAAATGTCACTAATAATTCCCGAAAACTATAAATCAAATCTTAACGGACGCGAAACGGAAAAAGCAATTAAATTTATAAAGGATACATTTCAGCATGAAATAATTTCTGCACTTAATTTGCAGAGAATTTCAGCACCGTTATTTGTACGTCCCGAAACAGGTCTTAACGATAATCTTAACGGAGTTGAACGTCCTGTAAGTTTTGATGCACCTTGTATCGGCGGTGCTACACTTGAAATTGTTCATTCACTTGCAAAGTGGAAGAGAATGACTCTCGGCAGATACGGTTTTAATCCGGGTGAGGGCTTGTATACAGATATGAACGCCATAAGACGTGATGAGGAAGTGGACAATCTTCACTCTATGTACGTTGACCAATGGGATTGGGAGGCTGTTATAAATAAGTCAGACAGAACTGTTGAAACTTTAAAGAGTTTTGTAGAACGTATATATACCGCTATGAAGTCGACTCAAAGCAGAGTATGCCAAAAGTTCAGCGGTATTGAAAATAATTTCCCTGAGGAAATTACATTTATAACAACGCAAGAACTTGAGGATATGTACCCTGATCTAGAACCGAAAGAAAGAGAAAATAAACTTCTTCGTGAAAAGAAAGCGGTATTCCTAATGCAAATCGGTAAAGAATTGAAGTCGGGTCAAAGACACGACGGCAGAGCACCGGATTATGACGATTGGGAGCTTAACGGTGATATTCTTGTTTATTATCCTGTTCTTGATATGGCTTACGAACTTTCAAGCATGGGTATCAGAGTTGACGAAGATTCACTTCTTTCTCAAATTAAGATTGCAGGCTGTGAGGACAGACTTGAACTTGATTTCCATAAGAAACTTCTTAATAAGGAACTTCCTTATACAATCGGCGGCGGTATCGGTCAGTCAAGATTGTGTATGTATATGCTTGGTAAGGCTCATATCGGCGAAGTACAGGCATCTGTATGGCCGGACGATATGCGTAAGACTTGCAAAGAAAAAGGAATAAAGCTACTATAATAAGCCTCTCCTTAAGGGGAGATGCCTAAAAGGCGAAGCAGTGGCACAGAGCTACTATATTTAATAACTATTGAAAGGATTATTATTTAGATTATGAAAACAGTTGTAAAAGACTTGTTCAGAAAACAGGATGAGTTTGGGGAAAAAGAAATAACAGTATCGGGTTGGATAAGAAACATAAGAATTTCAAAGAATTTCGGCTTTATCGAATTAAATGACGGTACATTTTTTAAGAATTTGCAGATAGTAATTGAGTCGGATAAACTTGATAACTTTGCGGAACTTTCAAAGCTAAACATTGCAGCTGCAATTACGGCAACAGGTACACTTGTACTTACACCGGACGCAAAACAGCCGTTTGAATTAAAGGCTGAAAACGTTGTAATCGACGGTGAATCTACACCGGATTATCCGTTACAGAAGAAAAGACACAGCTTTGAATATTTGCGTACAGTCGCTCATTTAAGACCGCGTACAAATACATTCTCGGCAGTGTTCAGAGTGCGTTCAATGATTGCGTATGCAATTCACCAATTCTTCCAAGAGAGGGGATTTGTGTACGTTCATACTCCGATTATCACTGCAAGTGACTGCGAGGGTGCGGGCGAAATGTTCCAAGTTACAACACTTGATTTGAACAACGTCCCTAAGAATGATGACGGAACTGTTGATTATTCACAGGACTTTTTCGGAAAACAGGCAAACCTTACGGTAAGCGGTCAGCTTAATGTTGAAACATACTGTATGGCATTTAGAAATGTTTACACATTCGGTCCTACATTCAGAGCCGAAAATTCAAATACAACACGTCATGCGGCTGAATTTTGGATGATTGAGCCTGAAATCGCATTCGCAGACCTAAAAGACGATATGGAACTTGCAGAGGATATGCTAAAGTATATCATTAACTATTGTCTTGAAAATGCTCCCGAAGAAATGCAGTTCTTTAATCAATTTATCGACAAGGAACTTCTTGACCGTCTAAACCACGTTGTAAACAGTGAGTTTGCTCATGTAACATATACAGAGGCTGTAAATATACTTATCGAAGATTCAAAAGCCGGTAAGGTTAAGTTTGACAATAAGGTGGAATGGGGCTGCGATTTACAGACAGAACACGAAAGATACCTTACAGAACAGGTATTTAAGCGTCCGTTGTTTGTAACGGATTATCCGAAGGAAATCAAGGCTTTCTATATGAAACTTAACGATGACCAAAAGACGGTTGCGGCTATGGACTTGCTTGTTCCGGGCATCGGAGAAATCATCGGCGGAAGCCAGAGAGAAGAAAATTACGACGTACTTGTTGAAAGAATGAAAGAACTTGGTCTTAAGGAAGAAGATTATAATTTCTATCTTGACCTTCGCAGATACGGAACAAACAAACACGCAGGCTTCGGTCTTGGCTTTGAAAGAGCTGTTATGTATATTACAGGTGTTTCTAACATTCGTGACGTACTTCCGTTCCCAAGAACAGTCGGTACTGCCGAATATTAATCAAGACAAAACTATGGCGGTTTTGACTACTATTTTAAGAGGCTGCTTGCAGCCTCTTGATTTTTATAAAGAAAGGTACGATTTTTATGAATTTAATTGCAGTTCTTATTGCACTTGCTATAATTATTGTAGCGTTTAAGTTTAATGTATTTCTTGGAATAGCCGTTGCGATTGTGGCTATAGGTGTGGGAATATATAATTTTTTGCCGACCTATTATGCGATAAACGGCAACAAAGCATTTGAAATCGGTGACGAGGACCGTGCGAGAGAGTGGTATAAAAAGGCGTGTGAAACGGGCAGAGCAAATGTAAAGTTGAAATCGTCTTACGCATATGTGCTTTTACGTACAGGTTATGCCGACGAGGCGGAAAAAGTTCTTGATCCGATTATAAGAGTAAAAGGGCTTGCACCGGAAAAAAAGAATTTGGCAAAGCAACAAAGATGTATGGTTTACTATAAGCAGGGCAGACTTGACGAGGCGATTGAGGATGCACAGTCAATGATGAACGAAGGTTACAGAAATTCAAGTATTTACGGTATGCTTGGCTATTTTAAATTACTTAGAAACGATGACCTTGACGAAACAACAAAACTTTGTGAAGAAGCTTATGATTACAACAGTGATGACAGGGACATAAAAGATAATCTTTCAATTTGTTATTTCAGAAAAGGCGAATATGAAAAAGCAGAAAAAATATCTGATGAACTTGTCGGGTCGACACCTAACTTTGTCGAGGGCTTTTATCACGGCATACAGATTGCAATGAAACTTAACAAGTACGATAAAGCCGCAGAATATGCCGAAAAGCTGAAAGAATGTAAG
>NZ_JBKVWU010000055.1:0-13855 GCF_046972485.1 Hominilimicola sp. | reverse complement strand
GTATTATACAATTAGTTGTATATAAAACAAAGGAGGTTTAAAATGATAAAGATAAAAAAAATTATGTGTTTTGCTCTGATAATGTTATGTTTGCCTATTACAATATATGCAAAAGAACAGCCGTGTGTATTCTTTGCGCCGCAGAGCATGAATGAGGATAATGAAATCATTGTCCCAATTTATACGAAAAATCTGCCTGCGGACAATGACGGACTGTGCGGAACTGAGTTTCAGTTTGCGTATGATACGGAGCAATTCACGCTAAAAGTCAATGAAAGCGGCAGACCGATTTTAGGTACAAACGAAACAATGCTCGTTCAGAATACGGATATAGTTGAAACGACAGTTAATAATGATGTTGTGTCGGTAAGTTACGTTGATTTCAGCGGCGAAAATAACGTGGTACTGCGTGACGGACCATTGTTTTACTTTACGCTGATACCGAAAAATCCTAACGCACTGTGGAACAGTGACGACTATTATCCCTTGCGTTTTCTTGCAGGAAGCGTAAACTTAATTACGCTTGATAAGGAAAATTTCAGTCTGTCAGGCATGAGCACAGAGGGAGTTGACACATACGTCGGCGGATATAACACATTCCCGACGTTTGAGATGCCTGAAATGGAAGATAAGATAGAATTTAAGGACGGCGTTTCAGCAGTGTATATAAACGGCGAGGAAAAAGCAACCGATGCGCCGCCGTATATAAAGAACGAATTTATGATACCGCTCCGTCCGCTTGCGGAAACAATTGGAATGGATATATTGTGGGAAAGCGATAACAAATGCGTTTCGCTGTTTTATCCGTACATAAGCGCATACTTCGATATGAAAGCTGGCGATATTTACATAAACGCAAAGCAGCGGACAGATTTAAATAAAGCGGAAATCGTGAACGACAGAACGTTTATGCCGCTTTCAGCAGTGCAGGCGATATTCGGAAATTCAATAAATATAGAAAATAACGGCGATAGCGTATCTTTGGAGTTTAATAATAACCAAGAGGAGGAATAAAAAATGAAAAAAATATTATCGGGAATTTTGGCATTGACGCTTGCAGGAGCATTAACAATGCCTGCGTTTGCGGCAGAGGGAGCAGCGATTACTGCCATGAATGTAACGACAAAAGTTGGAACCGATCCGGAAGCTACAGTAGCGCCTGAATCATTAAAGGAGAATGCCGCTGACAAGGAGAATATGCTTCGCATTTCACCGGCTACGCTACTAAAGATAACGCTTAAGCTGGAGGATGACAGCACAGCGAATAGGAGTATGACCTTTATTGCAAATCAGAAACTCGCAGAGGGCGAAAGCATGAGCGGAGATAAAATACAGTTTATCGACGAAAAGGTAACAGCCGATGACGGCACGGTAACTATTCAGTTCAGACCGCGTTTAAACCAGTCTGTAGGTATTTACAATATGCGCGCAAACACAAAGGGTGCAACAATGTTCAGTAAATTCTACAAGACCGTTACTGACCAAATACAGCCGACATTGACAAATGCAAGCGATACCCCGAAGAAACAGGATATAGTGGTTAACATAAACGGTTATACGCAAGCTTGGAAAAAGGAAAATACGCTGTATAGGGTCGTAAACAACGAATTGAAGCCAATTCCGGAAGATTATACTATTATTGAACCGACAGAGAGTACGCCTAATATTGCGACATTAAAAATTAAGACAACATCTGAATGGGCAACGCAGGCTACGCATACATTCCGTTTTGTTTCAACAAATGTTGCATATAACCCGATTACATTTACGGCGAAGATAACCGAGCCTGAAAAGGTGACAAGCAATATTACATCAGAGTTTGTGTCGGAGGGAACAATTCCCGAAGGTTTGGGCGGTACAATCACAGTGCCTGATACTGCAACAGAGGGAAATCCAGTTGAGTTTACGGTAACGCCTCCGAAGGGCTATAACTTAACGGGCGTTACATATACGCCGGAGGGCGGAGAAAGCCAGACTATTACCGAAGCAGAGGACAAGTACAGCTTTACAATGCCCGCTAAGGCAGTTAAGATAACTGCAAACATTACGCCGATAACCTATACGCTGAAATTAGATTTGCAAGGCGGCGAAGGCTTTACGGAAGACGAAAAAACTATCACAGGTACTGTTAAAGATTTGATTGAATTCCCGACCAAACAGCCAACGAATGCAGGCTTTACTTTTGCAAATTGGCACACACAGCCAAATGGCGAAGGCAGTGTTGTAAAAGATACCTATTTCAATACGGTAGAAAGGCTGCTTGATACTTTTAAAGACAAGACAGAAATGACAATATATGCGCGCTGGATAGAAAATGGTAAATTTACGGTTGTATATATGCCTAACGGTACAAATGTTACAAATAAACCGGAAGACAATACCTCGTATGATCAGGTAACAACAGATCAGATAGCAATTCCGGCGCAAGAGCCTGAGCGTGCAGGATATAACTTTATGGGTTGGAAGGTTAACGGAGATGACACGCTGTACAAATATGGAACGGAGCATGATGCATATAAAAACATTTCAGCAATTCAAGGTTCTGTGACATTTTATGCGCAGTGGGA
The DNA here is from genome assembly GCF_046972485.1 of Hominilimicola sp. Lineage (NCBI taxonomy): Bacteria > Bacillati > Bacillota > Clostridia > Eubacteriales > Oscillospiraceae > Hominilimicola > Hominilimicola sp. Next base: position 11,288 of record NZ_JBKVWU010000055.1, on the reverse strand, counting down.
GCCTGTAAGATATACAATTACTCTGCAAGACGGTGATGAGAGCAGCGAGATAAGCGGCACGATTGAAGATTTACCACCTGCATTACCAACGCCTACAAAAGATGGTTATGATTTCAAAGGCTGGTTTACGGCAGAAACAGGCGGCGAAAAGATAGACGCGATAACAGCAGATAATATATCAGGGCTGACAACTCTTTATGCACGCTGGGAGGAAATCCAGACTGATGATTATGAGCTTGTAAGCGCAGACCAGACAAACAACAAGGTTAAGGTCATAAAGAGGACAGATGAAAGTGCATACATTATTGTAGCTACTTATACGAAAAACGGAAATCTTGTGAAGGCAACAATTAAGGATATATCAGATGTGAATACAACTGCGTCAGGCGAAGAAATTGAAGTTGCAGGAGCATTTGACGGCGAATATGCAAAAGTAAAGGTGTTTATGTGGAACAGCCTTGATAAGATGCAGCCAAGATGCCCGGCATTTCCGCAGTAATTATAAATGAAACAATGGGTAGAGTTCCTGTGACTGATTGGTATTATAGCAGTATTCTAAGAATGGCTTCATTCCAGAACAGAACCGTCTTGGGAGGAGTATTTGTAAATATGATTTGATTTGGTGTATCGGGCGGAATGATATTCCGCCCGATACCTTAAATAACTTCAGAAAAAATTATTTTTTGTGAAATTATATGTATTAACAAGGAGAATAAGTATGATAAAAGCAGTAATATTTGACCTTGACGGAGTTTTGGTGACGACGGACGAGCTGCATTTTTCGGCATGGAAACAGTTAGCGGACGAGCTTAATATAACCGGCTTTACAAGGGCAGACAATGCGCGTCAGCGTGGAGTGAGCCGCATGGCGTCGTTGGAAGTTGTGCTTGAAAAAACAGACAAAAAGTTCAGCGACGAAGAAAAGACAGCACTTGCGGAAAAGAAAAACGATATGTATGTAAAATCGCTTGAAAGCCTTGATAAATCAGCAGTGCTTGACGGAGTATTTGACTTTATTACATATCTTAGAAACAATGGAATTAGAACCGCTGTCGGTTCTGCAAGTAAGAACACTCCGGTTATATTAGGAAAAACGAATTTGGCGGATAAATTCGATGCAGTAAGCTGTGGACTTGATACTCAAAAATCAAAACCTGACCCCGAAGTATTTCTTATAGCGGCTAAAAAATTAGGTATAGCGCCGTCAGAATGTGTTGTAATAGAGGATTCCGACGCCGGAATTGAAGCAGCAAAGGCAGGAGGGATGTATGCCATTGCGATGGGTGTAGCAGAAAATAACAGTAAAGCTGACATTTCGGTATCATCTATCGGTAGCTTGTATAAAATTATTACAATGTTCGGGAGGTAATTATGATGGAATTTATATTAACTGAAAGTGAATTTAATGAGGACAATACCGCGTGGAACGGGAACCGTTTTCTTATGGGAAACGGCTATTTCGGTATACGCGGAACGCTTGAGGAGTACACGAAAAAGCAGATGTGCGCCGTGAATATGGCAGGCATTTACGATAAGATGGGCAATTCATGGCGTGAGTCAGTAAACGCGCCTAATCCGCTGTATACATATATTAAAGTAAACGGAAAAATATACGCTTTGCCTGATGAGAAGCCTAAATTTCATCAGCAGGAGCTTGATTTTAGATATGGTATCCACAGCCGCGTGACGCATTGGCAGACCGAACACGGAAATATTACAGTGGTCTGCGAGAGATTTGCAAGCATCGCACGTCAGCATAATATAGCAATGAAATATACGTTTTCAGTCGATTTTGACTGCGAAGCGGAAATCATAACAGGCATAGACGGCGATGTATGGGACATAAACGGTCCGCACTTTGTAAAAATGAAGATAGGCAGTAAAGACGGAGCCGATTATGTTACAGGCATGACAGGCGAAAAGAATATATCTGTAACTGTAAAGGAATACATAAGGACAGATTTTCAAGCGGAGCAGACTAACCAAAATACTGATAAATCAATATTCAGACATATTAAATTCAGTGCAAAAGCCGAGAAGGAATACATCATTGAAAAAATAGCTGAGATAACAACCTCGGTTGATGATTTTGGAACAAGCGGAAGCATTGACGAATTAAACTATTCGGATTTAGTGGCTGAACATAAAGTAGAATGGGATAAGATATGGGATATATCTGAAATTCATATTGACGGAGATGATGAAGCGGAATACTCGTTAAATTATTCTATATATCATCTGAACTGTATTGCACCGAGAAATATGAAAGGAAAATCAATCCCCGCAAGAGGCTTGTCAGGACAGGTATATAAGGGGGCAGTTTTTTGGGATACCGAGATGTTTATGATAGATTATTATATACATACAGCTCCCGAAGTCGCAAAAACGCTTTTACAATACAGAATTGATACGTTAAGCGGAGCAAAGATTAAAGCAAAGGAATATGGTCTTGACGGCGCATATTACGCATGGGAAAGTCAGGAGGGCGGATATGAAGGCTGTTCTGATTACAATGTAACCGACGTATTTACAAACCGTCCTATGAGGACATATTTCAGGGATAAGCAGTACCATGTTTCGGCGGCTATTGTCTATGGGCTTATGAAATATATAAATGCGTCAGGCGATTATGATATTCTAAATAATGGCGCAATGGAAATGGTTATAGAATGTGCTAAATTCTACCGTTCGCTGTTAATCAGAAAAGCAGACAGCAGCCTCTATGAAATACATGATGTTGTCGGTCCTGACGAGTATCATGAGAGAGTGAACAATAACGCTTATACGAACCGCATGGCGAAGTTTGTATTTGATACGGTGTTGGAATTGTCAGATAAATATCCGTTAGACAACAAGTTAAAAGAAATGTTACAGGATTCCTCTAAAAATATTCTGATAAAGAAACCGAATGAAAATGGTGTAATAGAGCAATTTGACGGATATTTCAAATTGGAGGATGTAAGTGTTGAAACAGTGCGTTCAAGGCTGATAAATCCCAAGGAATATTGGGGCGGAGCATACGGAGTCGCATCAAATACGCAGGTGATAAAGCAGGCGGACATTGTGGCAATGCTTAGTATGTTCAAAAACGACTACACAAAAGATATAATGGAAACCAATTTGAAATATTACGAACCCCGAACGGAACACGGTTCGTCCTTGTCGGCGTGTATGTACTCGCTGCTTGCATGTTATACGAATAATCCCGAAATTGCGTATCCGATGTTTATGAAGTCGGCAAAAACTGATTTAACAAAAGGCGGCAAGGAATGGTTAGGCTTAATATACATAGGCGGAACACACCCTGCAAGCGCAGGAGGCGCATGGATAGCAGCAGTTAAAGGTTTCGCAGGAATAAACGAGGAACACGGACAGCTTGTATGCAGACCGAATTTGCCTGAAAAGTGGAACGGTATGAATTTTAAGCTGATATATAAAGGCAAATGGTACTCTGTTGAAATCAAAGACGATAAGGGAACAATTTCAATGATTTAATAAATCTCAAAATATATCGTTCATCTCAGAATATACTGACTTTTTCTTGTTATCCCTCTATGAAAATGGCAGAAATTTTGAATATCTTTTGGAGGATCCGTATCTGACAGATAAAATTGCCGCGGCGCTTGTAAGGGGAATGAATATTCACGGCAACAGCTTGACAGTGAAGCACTTTGCGGCAAATTCGCAGGAATACAGCAGACGTGATGTAAATGCGGTTGTTTCAGAAAGAGCGTTAAGGGAAATATATTTAAAGTCGTTTGAAATGTGTGTAAAAGAGGGAAATGCAAAAACGATAATGACCTCGTATAACCCAATAAATGAACATTGGACAGCAGTAAACTATGAACTTAATACTGTAATTCTCCGCGAGGAGTGGGGATATACGGGAATGGTTATGACAGATTGGTGGCATAAGCTTAGTAAATAGGACGGCGAAAAGCAAAATCAGTACGCTTACACGCGACAGTTACAAAGGAACGCAAAAAATATATTAAATTATATTATGGGAACACACGCATTTGAGAGGTTTATCGAAAACGTCGGCAAGCTTGAATTGTCATTAAAGGATAAACTAAACGAGAAATGACGAAAGCATATCACAGCTTGTAATAGCGGCGAAAATCAATGACAAAATCAATACAAGCGTGACAGTAAGCGGCACAAACGAAAAAAAGGACAGAGCATACATTGATTTTACGATAAATGGTGAAACAAGCAATCTTACGCTGTCGTTCACGAAGCTTGTAAGCGTTCAAAAAATAATGGTTATGTTATACAATAAAGGAGAAATCGAAATGCAGCGAATAAATGAGAAATATCAATATAAAACTACGCCCATAAGCAATAGCGAAGCAATTATAAGCGGAGAAAATTACAGATTTACTGTGCTTACAGACCGTCTTATGAGATTGGAATACAGCCATGACGAAAAATTTGAGGACAGGGCAACACAGACAGTTGTAAATCGTAAATTTGAAGTGCCGGAGTTTTCAGTAACAGAAAGAAATGGGAGTATAAAAATATGTACCGAGAGTATGGAGCTTACATATCATGGCGGCGAATTTTCAAAAAACAGTCTTTCAGCGAAATTTGCAGGTGCTAACGGCGGTTCACAGTATGTCTGGTATTATTGTGATAATCAATGTAATTTAAAGGGTACGGCGCGTACTTTGGACGGCGCAGACGGAGAATGCGAGCTTGAGGACGGCATAATGTCAAGAGATGCAATGACGGTACTTGACGACAGCAAATCGCTTATTCTTGCAGAGGATGGTTGGGTTGACACGCGTGACGGTGATAATATTGATATATATCTTTTTGCATATCGCGAGGATTATATCGGCGCGTTAAAGGCATTTTATACGCTTACGGGCAGAACCCCAATGATACCGCGTTTTGCTCTCGGAAATTGGTGGAGCAGATATTATAAATATACTCAGGAGGAATATAAGCAGTTAATGCTTGAATTTGACAGGTATGGAATACCATTTTCGGTGGCTGTTATTGATATGGATTGGCATTATACCGATATAGCGCCAAAATACGGCTCGGGTTGGACGGGCTTTTCGTGGAACAAAGAACTGTTCCCAAACCATAAGGAATTGCTGGATTTTCTACATGACAGGAATATGGAGGTGACTCTCAATTTGCATCCTGCCGAGGGTATCGCCGCGCACGAAGATAGATACACGAAGCTTGCTGAAGCTATGGGTGTGGATAATGGAGAAACAGTAGCCTTTGACATTGCTGACCCTAAATTTATGCAAAATTATTTCAAATTACTCTTAAATCCTATGGAGAAGGAAGGAGTTTCATTTTGGTGGATGGATTGGCAACAGGGAAATACAACAAAAGTTCCTGCTTTAGACCCGTTATGGATGCTTAATCATTTCCACTACATAGATATGTGCAGTCAAAATAAACGTGCCATGATTTTTTCAAGATATGCGGGAGCGGGAAGTCATCGTTATCCGATTGGTTTTTCGGGCGATACTATTATAACATGGGAATCGCTTGATTTTCAGCCGTATTTTACGGCAAACGCCTCAAATATCGGTTATGGTTGGTGGAGTCATGATATAGGCGGTCATATGTTTGGATATCGTGATGATGAGCTTGTTACGCGTTGGGTGCAGCTTGGAGTATTTTCACCTATAATGCGGCTTCATAGTGTATGTAATGATTTTGCGTCAAAGGAACCATGGAATTATAATAAGATATCTGAAACAGTTATGATTGATTTTCTTCGGTTAAGATATAAGTTAATACCATACCTGTACACAATGAATTACAGAGCACACAAGGACAGTATTCCGCTTGTGACGCCGCTTTATTATACAGATCATTCAGATGAAGCATATACATATAATCGAAATGAATATTGCTTTGGAAGCGAGATGATAGTGTCGCCTGTGACAGCAAAGGCTGATGGTGTTACACAAATGGGGTGTGCCGATACATATATTCCAGATGGAATATGGTTCGATTTCTTTAATGGTAGAAGATATAACGGCGGACAATGCTATAATATTTATCGAGATATATACACAATGCCTGTGCTGGTAAAGGCGGGTGGTATAATCCCTATGTCAGAGAATGTTGGTGATATAGGAAATCCTAAAAATATGACGATACAGGTGTTTCCGTGTGCGGATAACAGCTTTTTGCTCTATGAGGATGACGGAGTTACAATGAATTATGAAAATGGTGAATGTGTAAAGACAATCTTTGAGTTGCAATGGAGCGAAAAGCCAAAGTTTATTATTCATAAGCCTAATGGCAATGAAAATATTGCGGTTAAAAACAGAAAATATACAATTGTGTTCAGGAAAATATCATCGAGTGATGGTATATCGGTAATTGAAAAGAATAATCAAATTCCGTTTGAAGCATATACAAAAGACGGAAACACTTATGTTTGTGTTGATAATATAAATGATGAAACGGTAATTCGCTTTGATGGTGGAGTAACGGTTATTGATAATGATTATAAAAAAGATATATTTGATATATTACTCAGAGCTCAGTATGATACCGATAAAAAAGAAAAAATATATAATCTGCTGAAAAAATCACAAACTGCTTTGGAATTTATAAATGGTATAAATTCAATGAATATAGACTGCAATTTGTATAATGCGCTTGTTGAAGCTGTGAGCGCAGATGGTGGATTTGTAAAATAGTATTAACAATGATATATCGCTGACCTCAGAATATACGGCGACACATGTGAATACCGATAATAAGACTTCTCTCTCTTTTTCTTATTACTTAAATACTTAAAATATCCGTGTATTCTATAATGAATGATATATTAACATTAAAGAGAAGTAATAAGCGGCGGATAGCGGAATTTAAAAAAATCATTAGTGAAGAAAGGAACTGAAATAGTATGATAATCAAAAATAACAATACATTTCATCTTCAGGGCAGAAATATAAGCTACATAATGGCTGTGGATTCCTTTGGAAATTTAATTCACATTCATTATGGGAGAAAGCTTCATGACAAAGACTACGACAAAACAAATACTAAATATGTTAATTGGGCGGCATATGATGAAAACAACATTACACTTGAAAATACACAGCAGGAATATCCGTCATACGGGCATACGGATTTAAGAAATCCTGCTTATACGGTGAAAAATGTTGACGGTAACAGTATTTCACAGCTTAAATATCAAGATTATACAATAAAAGAAAATTATATTCCTGAAATTGAGGGAATGCCCTCGCTGTTTATCGGAAATAAATCGGCGCAGACTCTTGAAATAACGCTTGAAGATAAGATTTCGGGCGTCGAAGTGGTTTTATCGTATTCTGTTTTTGATGATTACGATGTCATTTTAAGAAATACACGAATTCACAATATATCAGACAGTACAATAGAAATTGACAGCGCATACAGCGCCAATCTCGATATTGCTAAGGGAAATTATGATTTGATATATTTTTCAGGCGGATGGGGAAGAGAACGCGAGTTTTGCCGCAGTGAAATACAGCAGGGAGCAAAAATTGACATTTCAAATGCAAGAGGCGGCAGCGGACACACTCTAAATCCGTTTATTATGGTATCCGAACATAATGCTGACGAGGATAAAGGCAATGTGTATGGATTTTCACTTATATACAGCGGAAATCATTCGTCAATGATAGAATGTGACCAATACGGCAATATACGCGTGCAGCAGGGTATAAATCCGTTTATGTTTAAATGGACACTTGAAAAAGGCGAGAGTTTTGTAACTCCTCAGTGTGTTATGTGCTACAGTGAAAACGGCATAGGAGGTCTTTCACGAGAACTTAATGATGTATACCGAACCAACCTTTGCAGAAGCAAATGGGCAGATAAGGACAGACCGATTCTTATAAATAATTGGGAAGCTACATATTTTGATTTTGATGAGGATAAACTGCTGTCTATTGCAAAAAGGGCAAAGGAAGCCGGCGTTGAATTGTTTGTTCTTGATGATGGTTGGTTTGGAACAAGAAATGATGATTTCAGCGGTTTGGGGGATTGGACGGTAAATTATGATAAGCTTCCGTCAGGAATTGACGGTCTTGCGAAGAAGATAAATGATATAGGACTAAAATTCGGACTGTGGTTTGAACCTGAAATGGTAAATCCTGATTCTGATTTATATCGTGCGCATCCCGATTGGGCGATTTCGGTTCCGAATAGAATATCGTCATTAAGCCGCAATCAGCTTATACTTGATTTAAGCCGTGATGATGTATGTGATTATATAATAACGGCGGTAAGCGATGTATTAAAAAGCGCAAATATTGAATATGTGAAATGGGATATGAACCGCCCTATGACAGATATGCCGTATGAGGGATATAATCATAAATATACGCTCGGCTTTTATAAAATTATGGACGCTATAACAGGAGCATTTCCGAATATTTTATTTGAGGGCTGCAGCGGAGGCGGAGGTAGATTTGATGCAGGGGTTCTTGCATATATGCCGCAGATATGGACAAGCGACAATTCAGATGCGGCTGCGCGTCTTAAAATTCAATATGCCACATCAATGGGTTATCCTGTATCTGCAATATCAGCGCATGTTACAGCTGTACCAAATCATCAGAATGGCAGAATTACATCACTTAAAATGAGAGCGGATACCGCATATGCAGGTGTATTTGGTTATGAGCTTGACATAACTAAAATGAGTGATACTGAATTGGCTGAAATAAAAAAGCAGGTGGAAACAGATAAAAAACTAAGAACGCTTATGCGTACAGGTGATTTTTATAGAATATTAAGTCCGTATGAAACGAATTATTGTTCATGGGAAATGGTTTCAAAGGATAAAAAAGAGGTATTCTTCTATTCCGCAAAAATTTTTTCTGTTGCAAATAGTCACGATATACGGATAAAACTCAAAGGTCTTGATGCAGAAGCGAAGTATATGGATACCGTAACAGGTGAGGTTTACGGGGGAGACGAGCTGATGTATTACGGTGTTGAACCCAAATATGATATGCATGATTTTGCTTCTTACACAATGATGTTAAATAGAGTGTAAAAATACTAAATATATTGTTGATCTCAGGATATACGGTAACTTTTGTGAATACCAAATAATAAGACTTCTCTCTCTTTCTTATTACTACTTAAAATATCCGTGTATTCTGTGATGAGCAATATATCATATATTATTGATATCAGAATATACGGACTTTTCTTGTTACCCCATATGTAAAAACAAACACACCCTCCCTAAAAAGATGTGTTAAATGCCGTGTATTCTGTGATGAGCGATATATTAAAATTATAACAGGAGTGAAAATAAAATGTATATAGGAATAGATTTAGGCGGAACAAACATTGCTGCAGGTGTGGTAGATGAAGCGGGAAAGATTATATATAAAGCATCTGTTCCGACGTTGGCGCAAAGACCAATTGATGAAATAGTTGAAGATATGGCAAATTTGTGTATTGATGTAGTAAATGGTGCTGACCGTCAAATATCAGAAATTAAGTCTGTCGGAATCGCTTGTCCGGGAACGGTTGATAATAAAAACGGAATAGTTGCGTATGCTTGTAATCTCCGTATGCAAAATACGGAGTTGGGCGCAATGCTTGAAAAGAAGCTCGGAAAGCCTGTAAATTTAGAGAATGACGCAAATGCGGCGGCTTTAGGTGAATATGCGGTAAACGGCGACAATGCCGACAGCTTTGTTTTGATTACACTTGGAACAGGTGTGGGCGGCGGAGTTATTATAGACGGCAAGCCATATCGTGGATTTAACTGTGCAGGCGGCGAGCTTGGACATATAGTTATAAATGCCGATGGAGATGAGATTTGCTCCTGCGGGAATAAAGGCTGCTGGGAAGCATATGCGTCTGTTACGGCACTTATACGGCAGACGAACAGAGCAATGCAGTCTGACAGCAGTTCTATGATGCACAAATGGATACAAGAGAACGGCGAGGTTTCAGGAAGAATAGCATTCGATTGTGCAAAAATGGGCGATAAGACTGCAAAGACAGTAGTAGAGCAGTATATCCGATATGTAAGTTACGGACTAATCTCCATATTAAACATATTTCAACCGAGTAAAATCCTGATTGGCGGCGGAATATCCAAAGAAGGCGATTATTTGCTCAATCCACTCAGAAAATATGTTTACGCAGGGGATTATAACAAATATCGAGAGAAAACAAAAATAGAAGCTGCGACGTTGTTTAATGACGCAGGAATTATAGGCGCAGCATTGAGCGCAAAACAATAGTATTTTTTGACCTGAGAAATCATTGAGAGATACAGATGTAAAATCCATAGAATGCTATGGTATTTAGAAGCAATGGATGAGAAAATATACTTTTCTAAACGATTTGGACTGTGTGCTTTAAAAGTACGAGCCGGATACAATTTAATAAATATCAGAGATGAGCTGAGTGTGCTAAAAAAGAGTTTTAACATATTCAGCTCATTTACCCTTTAGTGCGAAAAATGCCAACTTAACAGAAAATCAAGCTAAAAGTGATATATTATGCGACTTATTGACACATAATATGTCACTTTTTTATTTTTATACATCAGAGGAACAAAGCAAACAAAATTTTTTTAATCCCGACTGCAAATTTTCTTGTAATGCGGAGGAAAGCCGATATTACTGTGAAATCATATCAAAAACTTGGGGAATTGCCGATAAAGGGCATAATCCTTTTGTTTTTTGTGATTTAGTAAGTTTTTGGACAGAACATTGGCATCTGATATATATCAGATATCCGTAATGATGCAATTCAATTTGAAAATCTAAACAAAATTGAATTGGAGGGCATCATTATGTCAAAGAAATATTATTGGAAAATGAACGGATATCTTTATGAAGTAAGCAAGGAACAATATTATGAATACAGAAGGGAACAGAACAGGCATGATTATTTGAAAAAGCAGAAGCAGGAAGCTGTTATATTATCTCTTGACGCATTGGGAGCAGACGGAATGTCAGGAGAAAGCTTTATTGCTGATACTCAAATAAATGTCGAAGAAGAAACGGTACATAACATCATGCTTGAAAAATTACGAGGCGCACTCGATAAATTTTCCGCAGAAGAATTATTGCTCATAGATTTATTGTATTCACAGACCAAATCAGAGCGTGAAACCGCATCAATACTCGGCATTTCACAAAATGCAGTGAATAAGAAAAAACATAAGTTTGAAGTGAACCCCAAAATTTAGACAAAATTAAATATTAACTTGCTTGTGAATGGAGAGTGTGTGATTATTTCTGTAAAATTAATTTCTCTATGATAAAATACTTAGT
>NZ_JBKVWU010000054.1:0-13872 GCF_046972485.1 Hominilimicola sp. | reverse complement strand
ATTTAAAGTAGTCCACCGCATTCATATCGCCCTGAACTTCACCGTTTACAATAACTTGTGAGCCTTTATCGTTGGTAGGTTTAAGTAAAATCGGATTCATCAAAACAGACGGCTTTACGCCTGCCGCCTCTGCCTGTACGACCTGTGCACGCCCCATTTCAAGTCCCTCGTCAGTGATATACGAATTGAGCGCCATATTCTGCGACTTAAACGGCGCAGTCTTAAAGCCGTCCTGCTTAAAAATTCTGCACAATGCCGCCGCAATAATGCTTTTTCCCGCATTGGACATTGTTCCCTGTATCATAATCGCTTTAGCCACATATATCACCCAACTCTCTTATAAATTCCGCGTTTTCATCGTGTTTTTTAACTGCAATTCTGTAAAAGCCTTCATCAAGGCCGTTAAAATTTCCGCAGTTCCTTATCAGTATTTCTCGCTTTAAAAGTGACTTGTCAAGTCCGACACTGCCTTTAAATAAAATAAAATTTACGTCCGAATTAAATACTTTAAAGCCCAAATTTTTAAGCTCACCCATTAAAAATTCACGTTCTTCTCTTATAATTTTTTTACCTTTTTCAAGATAATCATTATCGTTAATCGCCGTAACTCCGCCGATTTGTGCCGCCGCCGACACATTCCACATCGGCAGCTGCCTTTGCACGTCACATACAAAATCAGTATCGGCAATCATATAACCGAGCCTTAATCCTGCCATTGCGTAAGTTTTCGTAAAAGCCTTGATAACAGGTACTTTTTCTTTCATCGAATATCCGTCCGACAAGTCCATAAAGCACTCGTCAAACACGCACACGATTTCCCTTTCAGCGCAAACCTCCGCAATATGTTGAGCCGTTTTTTTATCTGCAATTTTTCCGACAGGATTATTCGGATTGCATATGAAAACCATATCAATATCATCAAGATAATCAATAAAATCATCTTGCAGTTCAAAATCATTTTTTTCTTTCAAATAATAATAGCAAATTTGCGAACCCACGCTTTTAAGCGCCCTCTCGTACTCCGAAAATGTAGGTGCCAACAAAAGTGTTTTTTTCGGCATAACCGCACGAACAACCGCAAAAATCATTTCCGCCGCACCGTTTGAGCAAAGCACATTATCTGCGCCGACCTGCTCCTTTTCCGCAATGGCATTTCGTAAATTTACACACATTGCGTCAGGATAAATACCGAACTGTTCGATATTTTCCGCAATCGCTTTTTTTACGTTTTCACTCATTCCGAGCGGATTGGTATTCACCGAAAAATCAAGACGCACCTTATTTCTGTAAACGTCACCGCCATGCTCATATACCATATACAACACCTACCGCCACTTTCAATCCGACAAACAGCACCGCCGAAATTACGGACGTCATATACATAAGTTTAATCGAATCTGCAATATTATCATATTTAATCTGCTTAATGCTGTCGCCTATAAACGGCTTTTTGTACAGCTTGCCGAAATAGTACGCGTCACCTGCAAGCTGAATTTCCAGCGCACCAGCCACAACCGACTCCGTCTGAGCCGAGTTCGGACTTGCGTGATTGCGTGAATCGCGTTTAAAAATTCTGTACGCATTGCGTGAATTGTAGCCCACAATTTTTGATGCAAAAATCATCAAATATGCCGAAATTCTTGACGGTATATAATTTGCAATATCGTCAAGCTTTGCGGCAAATCTGCCGAAATTTATGTACCTGTCGTTCTTGTAACCGACCATTGAATCCATCGTGTTAATCGCCTTGTAAACGCAACCCAACACACCGCCGCCGATTGCCATATATATGAGCGGTGCAATAACTCCGTCAGACGTATTTTCCGCAACGGTTTCAACAGCCGCTTTCGTTATCCCAATGTCGTCAAGACTTTCCGTATCACGTCCGACAATCATAGAAACGCTTTTTCGTGCGCCGTCAACGTCACCGTTTTTGAGCGGTTTATACACACTCATACCTGCTTGTTTCAATGACTTCGCCGCAAGCATAAAATAGCATATAACGCTTTCAATCGCAATACCGAAAAAGTAATTTAATCTGTACGCAAAAAACAAAATCGCAAACGGTACACCGCCGCATATAATAAGCACGCATATCGCCATAACCGCACCGCCGAACCTTTCGTTTTTCGTGAAAATTCTTCTCATAACCTTTTCCAAAAACGAAATCAAATAACCTATAAGTCGAATTGGGTGCAGTTTAAAATCGGGGTCGCCGAATATTGCGTCAAGCACAAAACCTATACTAACCGCAGCCGATTGGGCTATAATCATCAACTATCTCTCCGTTTCTCATTTCAAATTCATATCCGCAGCCGTTTTTGACCTGATAATCATAAAAATTACCGCCAAAAAGTTTCTGCATAATCGCCATAATACTTCCGCCGTGAATTACAAACGCCGTGTCACGCTCCGTAAGGCTCTCAAAAAATCCGTCTTTGCAGCGATTTTTAAAATCTTCGTGTGTCTCGCCGTTCGGAAACGGCAATTCACCGTTACTGTCAATCCACTTTTGATAATCGGGATTGTCCTTTAAATCCTCGTATGATTTATTCTCAAAATCGCCGAAATCACATTCCTTGAGTTTATCACAAATTTCAATATCCACATTCGGATATATATATTCCGCCGTTTGAATACACCTCTTTAACGGACTTGCGACAACCCTCTCACACTTAGGATAATCGCCTTTCAGACAGTCGGTATTTATCAAATCTTCGTCCGTTGTTCCGATATATCTTCGCTTTAAATTTCCCTCCGTCATACCGTGACGTATAAGTATTATCTTCATTTAATTCTGTTCCCCACTCCGCATACAATTCGCACGACTTCGTCCGCTTTTTTCGCGATATAACAGCACGTTCTTCCGACTGTTTCGCGCCATTCTCTGTCACCTTTATCCATAGGAACAACGCCGTAACCGATTTCGGTTGAAATAATCGTTATATCGTGATTTTTCTCCGAAATCTCGTCAATAACCGAAACAATGTCCTTGCCGTCAGCCATCATTTTTTTTATAAAAATATGAAAACCATAAACCGCCTTTGCAGTCAAAACACTGTCATAATCGGCAATTAAAATTTCATCAATACCGTAATTTTCTCTTACAAAATCACGCTTTCCGCTATCCGCACCGCCTATAACAAAACGCATAATACACCTCCGAAAATCACGCACAAAACCTCGCATATACATACAAAATATCCCGCAATATCGCCTGTTATTCCGCCGAATTTACTGTATGCAACGTGTCTGTACCACAAAAACGAAATCACCGCCGCGCATATCGTACCCAGTCCGTACACGCCCGTAAAACAAAGCATCGCAACGCACAAAGCAATATACAAAATCATAACAGTCACAATCGTTTTTTTGTGTGCGGCACTCTTAAATGTGTAGAGAAGTCCGCTGTTTTTTGCACATTTAAAAATGCCGATTGCCAATCCGCTCAGCGAACGCGATAAAACAAAGCCTACACTCACCGCTATGGTAGCTTTTATATCCCATATCTCCGTCATAAATCCGAAAAACAACAGATAATACATTACCGCACCTATTATCGCAAATGCGCCCGTATGCGGATCTTTTAAAATTTCGAGTTTTTTCTCTTTGTCACCGTATGACGAAAGTGCATCAACGGTGTCAATAAATCCGTCCGTATGTATTCCGCCCGAAACAAGCACCGGCAAAGCTGTCATCACAACCGCATAAACGCTTGTGTTAAAACCAAATCTACCGCACAGAAATCGTACAAGTAACATAAGTCCGCCGATTACTGCACCGACAAGCGGAAAAAAGCACATTGCGTATTTCATGTTTTTTTCGTTCCATTCCACTCTCGGCATAGGAATTTTTGAATACATCGAAAATGCTACGCATATTGATTTAATTATGTTCATTTTACTGTCCCCTTTTAATTTCAATCGGTATTCCGTAAACGACCTCATACACTTTATCGGCACGTTTTGACAATGCACTGTTTATTCTGCCTAAAAGGCTGATATACATTTTAGTGTCCCCACCATATTCAATGCCGTCCGAAGATATTTCATTTGTGACAATAACAATATTTTCACTCTTTAAATTCAAAATTCCGCCGATAATTTTTTCAAAAGCATTATCATTATTATCCGAAAACATCACGTTTGCGGTCAAATTCGACATACATTCCAAAAGAATTGTATCGGCACTTTCCGTTATTTCGGATAAATCAGTATAACATTCAACCGTTCTAAAGCCTTTGCCGTCACGCATTTTTCTGTGACGTTCGATACGTTTTAAACATTCGTCATCATATGGTTTCATCGTTGCAACATACAGCATTTTACCGCCCAATTTCATTGCAATATTTTCGGTAAATTCAGACTTTCCGCTTCCGCTTCCGCCTGTTACAAGTATAAACATTATTTAAGCTCCTTATAGCTTTCAACGTTAATATCGTCAAAAGTAGACATTTCGTTATATACGCAAAGTGCGGTATCAAGTGCGGTAAGCATAACCATTCCGCCTGTCCCCTCGCCCAAGCACATATCCGCATTTATCGGTGCTTTCTTGCCGAGTAATTTCAAAATATCAGCCGTACAGCTTTCTTTTGAAACGTGTGACGCAATCATAAAATCACTGCATTTCGGACATAACTTTTCCGCACAAAGTGCCGCCACCGACGAAATAAATCCGTCAATAACCATTGCAGCGCCGTACATAGCACCGCCGATAAACGCCCCCGTCAAAGCGGTAATGTCATAACCGCCGACCTTTGAAAGCACGTCAAAAATATCGTTTTTATCAGGTTTGTGAAGCTCAATCGACTTTTTTATAACCTCAATTTTTCTCTCCAATGCACCGCTTGTCAGTCCCGCACCTCTGCCGGTTACGTCCTCTGCTTTTCTGTCAAGCAAAACGCTTGCAACCGCCGAGCTTGTAGTCGTGTTTCCGATTCCCATTTCACCGGTCACAATGATTTTATAGTCTTTTTCGCTAAGTTCTTTTACGCAGTCAATTCCCACTTGCACCGCCTCTTTGGCTTGCTCATACGTCATTGCTTTTTCGTGTAACATATTTTTTGTGCCGTACGATATTTTTTTGTTTACCACGCCGTCAACGTCACGCGCCACTCCCACGTCAATCGGTACAACGTCCGCACCGATATTTCTTGCCATAGCACACACGCTTGTTGCACCCTTTGCGAAGTTTTCCGTCACAACCGCCGTAACTTCCTGCCCCGTCTGCGTTACACCCTCGCACACAACGCCATTATCGGCACACATAACAAGTACACATCTCTTTTTTATGTCTATGTTTTGTGTCCCTTGAATACCCGCAATATTTTTTACAATATCCTCAAATACACCAAGACTGTGCAATGGTTTTGCTATTGAGTTCCATTTCTTTTCCGCATTTTCTACTGCTTGTTCATCTAATTTTCTGATTTTGTACATTTGTATTCCTCACAGCTTTTCATAAAGTTTTCGGCAAAATTTATATTTGCAAAAAAGTGCAAGTGCGGAAAACCTGCAAATAAGTTTTTATCAACATTCACACATTCCCACTGTCTGTCATTTTTCACAGCCGTAAAACCGTTTCCGTTACAGTCACTGTCAAAATAATGAAACTCTCTCGCTCGGATTTTATCGCCTTTTTTGCATAAAATATTATCTCTGTTTGCCGTCATTTCCATATATCCGAAGCGTTGCAAACGGTCTGTTTTTCTGCACTTTCCTTTGATTATGCCGACCATACGGTGTTCGTTTTTATCGCTATCCTCCATAATCTCGTGAAGATACATAAACCCTCCGCATTCCGCAATACACGGTACACCGCTTTCAACACACTCTTTAACCGAATTTAGTGTCCCCGTATTTTTCTCAAGAATATCCGCATACAGTTCGGGATAACCGCCTCCCAAAATCAATCCGTCGCACTGCGGTACGCTCTCATTTTCAAGCGGACTGAACTTAACAATCTCCGCACCCATTTCACTGAGTAAATTAAGATTATCCTCATAATAAAAACAAAACGCTCTGTCATACGCAACCGCAATTTTTACGTTATATTTTTTTGTAATTTCTGGCGATGTGAATTTAGTGTCCCTATCGTTTTCTGATATTTCTAAAACCTTGTCTATGTCAATGTATTTTTCGGCGTAATCGGCAAGTAAATTCATCTTGTCCTTTATACCGTCAATTTCCCCTGCGGTGACCAGTCCCAAATGCCTGCTGCTTATCTGCACATCTTTGATGTTCGGCAAAAAACCTAAAGGAATTAAGCCGATTTTTCGACATTCTTCCGACAAATTACCGTACAGTTTCTCGGACAGATTATTAAAAATAAAACCCTTAATATTATTTTTCCTAAACTCCTTAAACCCTTTCACCAAAGCCATTGCGGACAGGCTCATACCACGGCAGTTTACAACAAGAATAACATCTGTATCGGTAATCTCCGAAAGCTCGTGCGTACTTCCCTTTTCCGTAAAAGAAAAGCCGTCATAAAAGCCCATAACGCCCTCAATAACCGCAATATCACCGCTGTTTTTATTCAGCAAATAATTCACAGTATCATTGCTCATAAGGTATGTATCAAGGTTGTATGCCGCCGTTCCGATAACCGTTTTGTGAAACATCGGGTCAATATAATCCGGACCGCATTTAAAAGACGAAACATTAATTTTTCTGTTTACAAGTGCTTGAAGCACCGCACAAGTCACAGTTGTTTTTCCGCAGCCGCTGTTTGTGCCGGCAATCATAATTCTTCTCATAATTTTTCACCGCAGATTATGAAAACGGGATTTTGTGCCGTCATCATATTGTATCCGCCGACCTTTCTTCCTCTTGACGCACAGATTTGCGTCACCGAATATTCATACCCGAGTTTTTCAAAACTTTCTTGTGCAAGCGATAAAGTTTCAAGAGTTATTGCGTTCACGACCACTTTTTTGCAATCGCACTTTTCTATTATTTCATACAAATTCCCCGATGAACCGCCTATAAAAACCTTGTCCGCTTTCGGTAATCCGTCCATACCGTTCGGTGCGTCCGCACAAATTATTTCAATATTATCGGCATGAAATTTGAGTGCATTTTGTTTTATCAATTCAGCCGCCTCCGCTTTTTTTTCAATCGCATATACCTTGCCTTTTCCGCATAGCAGAGCCATTTCAATGCTTACCGAGCCTGTTCCCGCACCTATATCGTAACATATATCGTCATATTTGATTTCAAGCTTTGATATGCTTACCGCTCTCACTTCGCTTTTTGTCATAGGTGCGTTGCCTGTCACAAATTCGCTGTCGTTAATTCCGATTTTTGTGCATTTGTCATATTCATTATTGATTATTACCGCCACACTGAGCGAAGCTAATTTAGTGTCCCTAAAATCTTTTGCTTTTCCATGAAGTATTTTTTCGTTTTCATATGACAAATTTTCTCCGATATAAACTTTGGCATTTTCAAAACCGTATCGGCACAACTTATCGCAAGGATTTTCACCCAAAAGCACAAATGTTTTCTCATTCTCTCTGACTTCACTCACAATATTGCAATTTCTGCCGTGCATACTTACAATGTTCATGTCGTCATACGACATACCGATTTTAGCACAAAAATACGATACGCAACTTATACCTGCAAAAATTTCGGCATTAGGAAATTCTTCTTTTAATTTTTTCGCACCGCTGAAAAATGACGTATCGCCCGAAAAAAGTATTACTGCATTTTCACACTTATTTTCTTCTAAAATCTTTTTAATTTTATCCGTTTCATACTCAAAAAAAACTTTTTTCTCGTTGACATAAGGCTCGGCAACACGTTTTGCACCGATTATAATATCAGCATTTTTTATTTTTTCTTCTGCAATTTTTGTCAAATATTTAGTGTCCCCCATTCCGACACCGACTATAAAAATGTTCATATTACAACCACTCCAAAATCATTTTTTCAACCTCCGAAACCGTCATTCCGCTTTCATCGGTCGGTCTTTTAATTATAATACACTCAACGCCATTTTCCTTTGCCGCCTCTGTTTTTTCCATAAAACCGCCGTTTTTTCCCGTACATTTTGTAACAAGATACTTAATGTCAAGCTCACGAATTAACGCACTGTTAAACGCTTTTGAAAACGGTCCTTGCATACAAATAATATTTTTCATCTTGAAACCTGCATTTTTACACAGTTCCAGCGATTCCTCCGACGGCAGTACGCGTGCAAACGCTCTGTCCGCAACAACCGAAAACTTTGCAATTTCCTTTGAACCGGTCGTTATAAGTATGTTTCCTGTTGTTTTTTCAAGGTATTCTACGGCTGTTTTGATATTTTCAAAATACGCCCCGTCTGCCTGAACGTCCTCACGCACAACCCTTATATACTTCACTTTACACGCTTTTTTTATGTTTTCTGTCACAAATTCGGCGTAAGGGTGAGTTGCGTCAATGACCAATCTAACACTGTTTTCGTCAAAAAAATCAGCCATTTCTTCCGCCGTCATTCTTCCGATGCGCACGTTTTTCATATCAAGCAATTCCGCACCGTATTCCGTTGCAACGCACACAATGCAACTGACTTTTTGCTCACTCAAAAAGTCAGCGATTTTGTGTCCCTCGTCCGTACCGCCAAACAATACTACATCATACATTTTTATACCCTCTCGGTGTAACCATCTTTCCGCCGATATTTTTCGTCATAGAATTACCGATAAACACAGTCGTAAACATATCCGCGCTGTAATTTTTAAGTTCGGCAAGGCTCATAATCGCATATTCCTCACCGTCACGACCGATATTTTTTGCAACGGCACACACCGTATCAGCGTTTTTGTGTTTCAGCATTATGTCACACGCGCGCATTAAATAATCGTGACGTTTTTTGCTTGACGGATTGTACAGACATATCGCGAAATCAGCCTCCGCCGCGCATTCAAGACGTTTTTCGATTTTCTCCCAGGGGGTGAGCAAATCGCTAAGGCTTATAACGGCAAAATCGTGTCCCAACGGTGCTCCCACAAGTGCACCGCCGCTAAGCATTGCCGACACTCCTGCTACAACGCTCACTTCAACATTTTCATAGCCTGCCGCAATTTCATACACAAGTGACGCCATACCGTAAACTCCTGCATCACCGCTGCAAACAACTGCAACATTTCTGCCGTCAGCCGCCATTTCAACCGCTTTTCTGCAACGCTCCGCCTCCTGTTTCATCGCCGAAACGAAATATTCTTTTTCAGGAAACAGCTTTTTCACAAGCTCGGCATACACCGTATATCCGACAATCACATCGGCTTTTTCAAGCACATTTCTCGCCTCAAAAGTCATTCCGTCCGCACTTCCTGCGCCTATTCCAACAACATAAATTTTCATTCAAACTTAACCTTTCAAAAAATCAATTTCCGTATTTATTCTTCCGAGTGCCAAAGCCGTACCGTTTAAAGCCGTCTTTTTTTCTGTTATTTTCGCACCGACCGCACAAACCGCTCTTTCGCACACATTATCGACTCCGACAGTCTTTTTCACAAATTCGGACGCTGTAAATTTCCCCTCAACCGCCGTCAAAGTTTCAGCCGAAAACGTCAAAAGCGGTATATCGAATTTTTCACAAAATTCAACAATGCCCTTTTCATTTTTCTTTATATCCACCGTCGCAACCGCAAAAAGCGAATAAACCGACACTCCGTTCACTTTTAAAAATGCCAATATACTTTCTTCGACAGTTTCGCAGCCTTTTCTGCAACCGATTCCGAGTACAACATTTTTCGGCATTAAATTAAGCGTAGTTCTAAACGGCTTTTTATCGTCATCACTTATGCAAATTCCGACTTCATTGCTTTCTTCAAAACAATCTGGAACGTTTTTTAATTCGTAATCGGTATACAATCCGACTTTTTTGTCGTTCAAAATCCGTGACGATATTTCTTTTATAAGTTTAGTGTCCCCGATATGCAAATTATTTCTTACCGCAAATGTGTCGACAGAGAATTTTTTGTTAATATCGGTTGCCGTAGTTATAACCGCCACTCCGCTTGTCAATGAGGCGATTTTCTCCGCCAAATCATTCGCACCGCCTATATGTCCGGACAAAATCGGTATCGCAAAATTTCCTTTTTCATCAACCACCACAACTGCCGGATCTTTGGCTTTATCCTTGACATACGGAGCTATCGAACGCACCGCAATTCCGCACGCGCCGACAAACACAATCGCATTATATTTCTTGAAAATATCTCTGACAAGTGACGAAACATTATTAAATGTTTCCAAGCCGTCAGTCTTATATTTTTCAAAAACGTAGCCCTTTACGTCCATTTCACGCACGAGCATTTTTACGATTTTCGCACCGTTTTCCGTAAAAGCTATTGACGCAATTTTCATTCCGTCACGCCCTTTCTGAATTCGGTTGTAAATGTCTTATCGTAAAGTTTCGACAGTGAATAATCATCGCCGAGAAAATCACCGACTGTTATAAGTGCGGTCTTTTTTATACCGTTTTTCTCTGCTGTTTTATTTAGTGTCCCCACTGTGCAACGCATAACTTTTTCGTCTTTCCAAGTAGCCTTGTAAACTATCGCCGCAGGTGTATTTTCACTGTAACCGCCTTTTATAAGTTCAGCCGACAATTCCTTTAATAAACCTGTTGATAAAAATATCACCATTGTCGCATTATGTGACGCGAGCAAATGTATTTTTTCTTTCGGAGGCACAGGAGTTCTGCCCTCCATACGCGTTATTATGACGGTTTGCGATACATCAGGCAACGTATATTCCGCCTTCAAAGCCGCTGCCGCACCGCAAAAAGAGCTTACACCGGGGCAAACATCATATTCAATTCCAAGTTTATCAAGCCTGTCCATTTGTTCACGAATTGCACCGTAAACACACGGATCACCCGTATGCAAACGCACAATATTTTTAGTGTCCCCTTGTTTCATCACGTCAATAACTTCATCAAGATTCATTTTTGCACTGTTATAAATTTCAGCACTGTCTTTTGCGTATTCCAAAAGCTCAGGATTCACAAGCGAACCGGCATAAATAATAATATCTGCATTTTCCAAAAGTTTTTTTCCGCGTATAGTTATAAGATCGGCTGCACCGCTGCCCGCTCCAACAAAATGTACCATTTTATATCCTTTCCAAAATACCGTCAACATCAGCAGTTTTTCCGACAATCCCCTGTTTATTCAAAAACATTATCGCACCGATATTGACATCACTTCTGTGCTTTAGGTATTTATCAATTCTTTTCATCAATATATCAATAGTTTTAGTGTCCCCAATGATTTCATAAGCCTCATCGGTCGTCACACAATCGAGAATATCCGCAAAATTCTCCACACCGGCCAAAGCCGCACATAACGCAAGCGTTTCCATTCTGCCGTCCGCATATTTTGAATGAGTATTCATAATTCCGCTGCCAAGCTTAACAAGTTTACCCATATGCGAAATTATCAGTATATCCGAAAAACCCAAATCGGACGCATAATCTATCGCGTCACCAATATAATTACTGCACTGAACGGTATTTTTTATACCAAAAGTTTTTTTAGCAAAATCCTCGCCGTAATTGCCCGGCACAAGCACCGCAATACTGTCGCCGGCACTTTTTCGTGTATTGAGTTCAAGGAAAATCGTGTCCAAAAGTGCCTTTTCGCTCATAGGTTCAACAATTCCGCTTGTACCCAAAATCGAAATTCCACCCTCAATACCGAGTCTTGAATTAAACGTCTTTTTCGCGATTTCTTCGCCGTTCGGCACGGAAATAATCACATCAAAACCGCCGTCATAATCACCGCAAATCTCATTTATACTGTTTCTAATCATTTGACGCGGAACACTGTTTATCGCGGCATTTCCGACAGGTTGGTCAAGTCCGTTACGAGTCACGCGACCAACGCCCACACCGCCGTCAATTTTTATACCGCCACTATTTTTTCTGACAGTTGCACAAACAAGTATACCGTTTGTTATGTCGGGATCGTCACCGCTGTACTTTTTAACTGTGCAAGTGACACTGTCACCGTCAATCTGCGTGTCGGTTATGTCAATACTTATGCTCTCACCTTTGGGAAGTGTAATTTGAGTTGTTATGACTATTTCGTCATTTAACACAGTCATAACCGCCGCTTTTGCCGCCGCCGCGGCACAGCTACCAGTCGTGTAACCTTTCTTTAAAAACCTGTTGCTTTTCATCTGTTTTTCTCCACAAAAAAATCATATACATTATTATATAATGTATATGATTTTCTGTCAATCCAAATTAGAGTTTCTTAACACCAAGTGTTACCTTTTCACCGTTTATGTTCCATTCTTTTGTGTTACCGTCGGCAGAATTTGTATCAACTTCATCTGCAAGAGTTTCGTCTTTGATAGTGCTTTCATTATCAGTGATAATCTTAGCAATCTTATCATTACCCTCACAGCTTACTTTGATGTGGTCCATAACCTCAAAATCAGAATCTTTTCTCATTGTCTGAATTTTTGAAATCACTTCACGAACAAATCCTTCTTCGATAAGTTCTTCAGAAAGGTTTGTATCAAGCACAACAGTAATACCGTAATCGCTGTTTGATTCAAAGCCTTCCTTATGAGCCGATTCGATAAGCAAATCTTCTTCTGCAAGCGATTCTTCGTTTCCGTCAACAGTAATCTTTAGTGAGCCTGTTTCCTTAAGTTCAGCCATAGCCTTGCTACCGTCAATATTAGCAAGGATTTCTCTTACTGCGTTGATATTCTTACCGAAACGTCTGCCAAGAGTCTTTAACTGCGGTTTAAAGCTGTATGCAGTAAATGCGGCAACGTCATCTGTAAATTCAACCTTTTTAACGTTAAGTTCGTCCTCAATAATGTCAATATAGAAATCACTAAGTGCCTCCGGTGCTTTAACGTACATCATACCGATTGGCTGACGGTTCTTAATATTTGCAGTATTACGGCACGCACGACCAAGCACAACTATATCAAGAACTTCTTCCATATCATTTTCAAGTTCTTTATCAATAAGTTTTTCGTCATATTCAGGGAAGTCGCACAAGTGAATACTTTCCGGAGCGGACTTATCAATATTTCTTACAAGATTTTGATAAATATCCTCTGTCATAAACGGAATCATCGGTGCAGCCGCCTTACAAAGCGTTACAAGTGCGGTATAAAGAGTCATGTACGCGTTAATCTTATCCTGAGTCATTTCCTTAACCCAGAAACGTGCTCTCGAACGTCTTACATACCAGTTCGAAAGCTCGTCAACAAAGTTATCAAGCACTCTTGCCGTTTCTGTAATCTTGTAATTTGCAAGGTTATCGTCAACTGTCTTAACAAGTGTATTAAGCTTTGACAAAAGCCACTTATCCATTACAGAAAGTTTATCGTATTCAAGAGTATACTTTGTTGCATCAAACTCGTCAATATTCGCATACAATACGAAGAACGCATATGTGTTCCAAAGTGTACCCATAAACTTACGTTGTCCTTCCGAAACCGCACCGTCATGGAAACGATTCGGCAGCCATGGGGCACTGTTTGAATAGAAGTACCAGCGAATTGCGTCCGCGCCGTGCTTTTCAAGTGCGTCAAACGGATCAACCGCATTGCCCTTAGACTTAGACATCTTCTGACCGTTTTCATCCTGAACGTGTCCCAAAACGATTACATTCTTGTACGGTGCTTTATTGAATAGCAAAGTTGATTCCGCAAGAAGTGAATAGAACCAACCTCTTGTCTGGTCAACCGCCTCACTGATAAAGTCAGCAGGGAAGTTTTCTTCAAATATATCCTTATTTTCAAACGGATAGTGCCACTGTGCAAAAGGCATTGCACCCGAGTCAAACCAACAGTCGATAACTTCAGGAACTCTGTGCATTTCCTTACCGCATTCAGGACACTTAATAGT
>NZ_JBKVWU010000053.1:0-14488 GCF_046972485.1 Hominilimicola sp. | reverse complement strand
GAATTATATGAACAGAAAATAAAGGAGAAAATATGAAAACTGCAATACTTGTCATAAGCTTTGGCACAAGCCACCGCGATACACTTGAAAAAACAATCGGTGCTGTCGAAAAAAAACTTAAATATGAATTTAAAACAGATGTTTTCCGTGCATTTACAAGCGGTATGATTATTAAAAAGCTCCGTGAACGTGACGGAATAGAAATTGATACTGTAGATGAAGCACTTGAAAAATTATATAAAAGCGGTTACACAGATATTTTTTGTGTCCCTACTCACATTATGTGCGGTATTGAATACGACAAAGCTTGCAGAATGATTGAGAAATTTAACGACAAAATGAAAATCAGAATTTCTCGTCCGCTTGTTACCAAAACAAGTGACTATTACAACATTGTTGATATTTTCAAACACAGACTTACCGACAAAAACAGACTTTACGTTTTTATGGGACACGGCAGCGACCATTTTGCGAATGCCGCCTACCCCGCTCTTGATTATCACTTTAAAAATGCCGATATGAACAACGTATTTGTCGGTACTGTTGAGGGTTTTCCCGACCTTGAAACAGTTATGTCACACGCAACGAAAACCGATATAAAAAATGTAACACTACTTCCGTTTATGCTTGTATGCGGTGACCACGCAAAAAATGATATGGCTGTCGAATGGAAAGAAGAATTTGAAAATAACGGTTTTAATGTAAACTGTGACCTTACCGGTCTTGGCGAAATTAAAGAAATACAAGATATGTACGCCGAGCATTTAAGAAATGTTTGGGGACAGTAAAAATGACTTAATCTTTAAAAAATCATATAAAAAAGTGCCTTTCGGCACTTTTTTATTTTGTTATTTTCAAATTTTCTGCTTTTCCGTATTTTCTAAACAGTGTTTTACCCTCTTGTTGAGTTGTTTCCCAGCCTTTTGACGTTGTACGTGCATTACCGGCAACTTCAACCGTCATCATACCGCCGTCATAGAATTTAATCGTTGCACCCTTATCATTCTTTGAAATTTTTGCAGGTACATTCACCGAAGTGATATTTATATCTTTATTTTCGCCGTTCTTTGAAATCTTTACGCCCTTATCAAGCGACGCATAAATACAGTTATCTTTCTTATATGCAACACTTGCGTCTATGTTAAATTCATCAACCGTAACACCGTCGGCAAAAATCACTTTTACACCGGTAGAATTTTGATAATTCTTATCATACAGCGGAATATCCTCGTTTTTTGCCGCCGCCGACAAATACAAAGTATCATTATCCCACTTTGCACTGACCCTGCTGTTATATGCCGCCGCAGTCATCTTTGCAAGCTGATTTTCCTGTACGAAATTATAGCCGTAATCATCTACAAGCGTATCAACCTTTTTAATCTTCTCCTCCTCGCTGTCCTGCTCACGGTAAACGTAATCGCAGTGATTATAGAAAAGGATAGGCACTTCATACTTCGCAGAAATCGCCGAAAATTCGCTGTTTCCGTTCGGTGTGTTTGACGGTTGAAGCATAAGCTGACCGTTATCAAGATAGAAAGGAACAATGATTGAATTTTCCGCACTCACTTCCGGTACGGCGATACTGTTCGGAGTCTGTGAACCGCTGTTCCAATAAAGACCCGCGTCAAACTGACTCTTGTACGTTCCGTCATAACCGCTCATATTATCAAAATGCGTGTCATAACCGATTTTACTTGTTCTCCATGTATGCTGATTTACACCACTGCCTATCCATGGAAGTCCGTACGACTCAAATGCATTTTTCTGATATTCAAGCTCCCTTTGGTCATGTGCACTGTCGGCATATTCATTTGAAAGTGCGTGTACACCGACATAGATTCCTCTGTCCTTAAAACCGTCAAGCTGTTTCTGCAATTTTTCACGATACGGAAAATAATCGCTGTCTATAGGCACAGCCATACCGTATTCAAGTGAGCCGACAACCAAATCTTTATTGCCGTCACCGTCAATATCATAAAATCTCGGTACACTGTTCGCACCGAATTTCAGATTATTATTACCCTTATAATTGCTTTCATTGCCTTCAATATAACCGTTAAAAACATTATTTTCAAACTTCGCGATATATCCCTCAAACGTACCTGCGTAAAGCTCATTCACGCCGTCACCGTCTGCGTCGGCTATACATGGTGAACACCAACTTTGACCTGTGTCAACAGTTTCGTAAGCATTAAACAAAACACTGTACTCACCCATATCGCCGTAATATATTCTCATTTCTCCGTTTCGTGAGCCGACCGCCATATCAAGCACGCCGTCACCGTTTAAATCACCGATTGACGGCATTGCGTCGGTAAGTCCTGTTTCAAGAATGATGCCTTGATCGTCAAGCACCATACCGTCAGATCTTTTAAAGCAATGGATACTTCCGTTTTCATCGCCTGTAATTATTTCATCAACACCGTCATTATCAATATCGGCAGTTGTAGGTGATGAATATGCACCGACCGAAATTTGATTTCCGTCCATATCGGTAAACATAGTCGCAACGTCAAGTTCGTAATTCGATTTCATTCCCGTACCCTCGAAATAGTACAGTTTTCCGTCCGCACTTCCGCAAATCAAGTCCATTTTGCCGTCACCGTTAAAGTCCGTCGGACACGGATAAGCACGTTTTATATAATCGTGGCTGTCCTCAAAATAGCTGATTGTGTTATCGTCATAATCAAGTGACAGCCATTCCTTTGCGGTTACAAAGTGCGTTCCCGATGAATACGCATTTTCATACGGATCCATTGCAAATTGACCGTTATTATTCAGTGCATACGTCACACTTTCGGCACGTCTGAACCAAATATACGGATTTCTTGCAAGCGTGAATGACGGTACTTGACCGTATCTTTCACACATTTCCTCAAAAATTTCCGCCGAGCCGTTATCTATACCCGTAATATCCTCATAGTGAAGCTCCCACGAGGCAACAGGCTTTGCAAAGCTGCCCAAAACGTGTTCAACGGCATATCCGTAATTTTTAAGCGAAACAAATTCCGCAAAATAATCTCTGAGCAATTTATTTGCACCGACCGTTGTTGCTGAAAGGTATTCGCCGGTATCATCGGGAGAAAGATTGTTTACGGAAAATGAATTTGGTAAAAGCGGATTGGTGAAGAACACATAACCGTTTCCGTACTGATTTACCGTATAAATTCCCACATTATCCTTTGACGCAATACATTCCGCTGTTGACGGAACAACGCCGACTCCGTAATTTTGATTTACAAGCACATCATTATAATCGGCATAATTTCTGTACAACATCGAAAAATCAGACAAAAGCGACTGAATTTTCTTTATTCCTTTATCGCTGTTCTCGGGATAAATCATATCAACCGGACAAGAATCAATCATTACAAAGTCCTCCGCACCGATAAAGTCCTTATCAAATACGTTATACACATCATTGTCAAGGAAAACACTTCCGCCGTTTGATACATATTCCTCAACTGCACTTGCATTAAAACCGCCTGTTTCCACAACGCTTTTATCAATGTACAAAACATCATAATCCGACAAATCACCGATATTTGACGCGTCGATTTTATCGGCGGTCAATGTTGCAACGGTTGATTCATTTAAACTGTTTAAAGTGTTTTTTGCCGTAACACTGTCCGAGGACGAAATTACCGCTGTAGACAATGTATCGGGATTTTTTACCTGTTCATTTCCGCACGCCGTAAGACAAAGCACTGCAAGAAATATTGGTATAAGTTTTTTCATAAACTTTCTCCTTTTAAAATGCCTCATATATAAATGTACCGTGACCGGTAAAGAATATACATATTAAAATGAACATTGCAAGGTATATTAAAAATGTTCCTATTGTTTTTAATTTTTGTTTCATATAAAGATCCTTCCAAAAATTGTTCACAGCCAACTTGCGGTGCTGTACATATGTACTGCCCCCGGTTGCATGGGCGAGCAGCAGACTATCAGTCTGCGACCAGCCCAAGCAAAAAGTAGTGCTGTGGGCGATTTTTCTACAACCATTCATCTATCATTTGAGTGAAGATAGCTGAACCCACGTCATAATTCAAATGTCCCGTATCGTAAAAACATTCGGGTGACAAAGCAGTTTCCATATCAAGCACTTCCACGTTATACTTATCAAATACTTCGTTTGCCATAGCCTTGACTTCACCCAATAATTCAGGCTGTTCAAGTTTCGTATTCCACGGCATCCAAACCGCCCTAACCCTTATATTATTATCATTACAGTAATTTATAATCTTCTCAAGTGCAGCCACATTCTTTGAAAACTTCTCCGTCGGAAGATTGAAAAATTCGTCTTGATAATTTTCCATAGTCTTTTCAAGCATTTTATCCGACATTGCGCCATGATAAATATGCTTTTCCTGCGGAAGATATTTATACGGCAAAGGACTTTCGCCGTTTAACAGCTTATCAAAGCCGTCTGTTATCATAGGATAAAATCTGTCACGCTCAAAATACACATACGGCTCATACAACTTTTTATGCCATATATATGTCGGATTGGTTTCAAACTCATCATACAACGTTAAATAATTCAGTCCGATAACAAGTTCAGAGCCGATATTTATATGCTTCTTCTCAATCATTTCCCACAAGTCGGTAACAACACCGTAGTCAAGACCGAGATTGACATATCCTTTACTGCTCTTGTCCTCCATATATGCCGAAATAACAACGCTGTTTCCGAAAAACACCTTATCCCAAACTTTTTCGGGGTGTTTATACTGCGTTATTTCAAAATCGTTTTTCACAAAATAATCACTGTTCACTATGAAATTGTTATAAGTCAGTGCCAAATCACCGACCGCTATTGCAAGTACAATCGCAATTATTGTTACAATCTTTTTCATATTCTTATAAATCCTTTAAGTATCTCAAAAAACTGTGCAGGTGTTACGGTAAACATCAATGTATTAAATGCAAAAAGCATATTTACTATAATACATCTTGCAATATAGACAGGCTTTTTCATCTTACGTTTTTCCGCCTTTGTAAGTCCCAAAAGATTTTCAAGACCAAGACACAAGCCGTTATAAATACCGCCGATAACGTACACCCAAGTAAAACCGTGCCACATTTCCATAACGTACATTACAAGAAAGCCCATTCCGGCTGAAGCAAGTTTTCCGAGTTTTTTACCGTTTAATACAACAAAAATATGTTCTCTGACCCAATCGGAAAGAGTTATGTGCCAGTTACGCCAGAACTGCGTAAATGATGCCGCCGCCCAAGGCTTTCTGAAGTTTTCGGGCACTGTATATCCCATAACCGAGCCTACGGCTATCGCCATATCGCTGTAACCCGATAAGTCGAAGAACAGGAACAGATAGCTGAAAACCACTATCGCAAGGCTTACATACCAATGTTTTTCGCTTGCGACAAGGAAGTTAAAGAATGTACTTACAAAGTAAAGTACAACCATTTTCTTAAACATACCCTTTATAAATCGCTTTACGCAAGTTATAAATCTGTCTGTCGTTAGCGGTACGGGTTTATTATATACCTTTTGAAAATCTCTGTATCTGAAAATCGGACCTGCCGTAAACGTCGGGAAAAACAACATATAATTCACATACGTCAAAAACGGAATATCCATATCCGTATAGTACACGAAGTACATAACGTCAACCGCTTTTAGCATATGATACGCTATTCCCACAAATGTAATTATTACAGGAAGTTGCGGAAAAAACTCCGTCATTCGTCCGTAGAAAAACGGCACTGTACACAAAATACTGAACAGTACGAAGAAAAACCGCCGTGTTTTTTTCAGCGGTTTCAGTATTCGTGCGAAAATAAATGTTATAAGTGTATAGCATACAATCGCTATGGCAAGCTGCCACGAAACATATGCTATAACTGCTATACTTGCAAATACAAGAACTTTAGGTCCGAAATCTTTTTTGAAAATCAGCCTTGAAAGTCCTGAAATCAGTATCATTGCACCACAGGCTATAAAAAGTCTTAAAAGTACATCTGTCTGAAGATACCACATTTATCCGTTACCTTTCTGATTATGATAATTTATTTTCGACAACCTCAGCTATTTCTTCGATTGTATTCATCGGATAAAGTGTTATATCCTTTTGTGTGATTTCGATGTTGTATGTCTGTTCGATAAAGTGGATTATTTCAACCGCGCCGAATGAATCGACAAAACCTTCGTTGAACAAATGTACATCATCTGTAAAATCAGGATCATCATCAATTTCAAATTTCTCCTGTATGAATGCTCTTAGTTTTTCTTTGATTTCTTCCATTTTAATTATCTCCTTTTTTGATTTTAATTTCCTTGTTTCGGCTGAAAGAAAATTGTTCACAGTGCTGTGGGCAATTTTACTCAGCCGTAATATAAGTTTTTCTTAAACCGACTCTGTCTATCTTTCCGCTCGGTGTGTGAGGGAACTTTTCCATAGTTACGATTTTGCCCGGTACCATATATGCCGGAACATATTTTTTAAGCTCCACCTTAAACTTTCTTGCGACAATTTCTGCTGTTGTTTCGATAAACAATACAATCTCCTGTTGATCCGCATCAAACAATGCACATGCACTTGCGACATTCTCAATAGCTGCCGCCGCACTTTCAAGGTCACCGAGTTCAATTCTGTTACCTCTCAATTTAATTTGGCTGTCCTTTCTGCCTATGAAAATTATATTGCCTTCTTCATTTTCATAAACAAGGTCGCCTGTACGGTAAATTCTGTCGTAATATTTTGTATTAAGCGGATTTTGAACAAATGCTTTTGCCGTAATCTCCGGTGAATTCCAATATCCGAGTGCAATACCCGTACCGCTTATGCAAAGTTCACCTTGTTCACCGACAGCACATTGCTTATCATCATCGTTCAAAATCAATGCACGCATATTTCTGCAAACCTTACCTATCGGTAAAGTTTCGTGATTTTCATATTCTCTGTCAACAATATAATACGTTGCAATATCCGTTGCTTCTGTCGGACCATACATATTTACATACATACAGTCGGGCAAATATTTTCTCCATATATTAAGCTGAGTATTCGGCATTACTTCGCCTGCAAACAATATCAGTTTTAATGCACTCAAATCGGCATTTTCAAGCACACCGCCGTTTGCAACGCTTATCATAACGGTTGGTACCCAGAAGATAACGGAAATTTTGTTTTCCGTCATATAATCCATAAGTTTTTCGGGATACATAAAAAGTATCTCTGGAATTATCATAGTTTTTGCACCCGTATAAAAAGCGGTATACATATCAAAAACAGAATTGTCAAAATGGAACGCCGACTGCATACCGATTACGCTGTTTTCGTCAATCGGGAATGTTTCGACAATCCATTCAATATAATCTATAACACCTCTGTTTGAAATTGTAACGCCTTTCGGCACACCTGTTGAGCCTGATGTGTACATAATATACGCAGGGTCAAGATCGCACACACCGCCCAGCGACTTATCAACCGCCGCATCATCGGCTTGTCCGTCTGCAAGCTCATCAAATATAAGTATCTCTGTGTCAAGATTAAGACTTTCAAGTTTTGCCTTGCCGTCCGTATCTGTTATTATCGCGGTCGGATGAAGATTTTCAACGGTCTTTTCCATTCTCGCCATCGGTATTGCGTAATCAATCGGCACATACGGTGACGCACTGTAAAGCGAACCCATAAAGCTGATTATTGATTTTATGCTTTTCGGCAAATATACGATTACAGGACATTTTCTGCCTGTTTCAACTCTTTTAATAAGTTCACTTCCTATTATACGGCTTTTTTCTCTCAATTCCTCAAAAGAAATACTTCCGTCCTTATCTTCAAATACTGTCTTATTTTTAAACTTTTCCGCCGCCTGCTCCAAAAGGCATACGGCACTTTGCATCATTGTTTCCATAGCTTTTCCTTTATCCCAAAGATTTCTTTAGTGTAACTCTGTCAATCTTGTCATTTGCGGTATGCGGGAATTTTTCCATAACAACAAGGTCGCCCGGCAACATATAATTAGGTATATACTTTTTAAGTTCAAGATTAAGTTTTCTAAGCCTAAATGCCTCGCAACTTTCTATAAACAACACAATCTTCTGATTTTTCTCGTCAAACACCGCACAAGCACCTTTAACTCCGCCAACACACATTGCGGCATTTTCGATTTCGCCAAGCTCAATTCTGTTACCTTTTACCTTAACCTGATTATCCATTCTTCCCAAGTAGATAATGAGGCCTTCATCATTAACATATGCCAAATCGCCTGTACGATAAATTCTTTCCTCGTAATACGGATTAACGGGATTTTGAATAAATGCCTTTTGCGTAATTTCGGGATTATTCCAATATCCAAGCGATACGCCTGTACCTATAACGCATATTTCGCCTTGTTCGTTCGTCTTTGCAATTTCATTCTTCTCGTTAAGAATTATAATACGCATATTCTCGCAAGCCTTACCAATCGGAAGTGAATCACTGTCCTTGAAAGGTCTGTCAACAATATAATAAGTACATACGTCCGAAATTTCCGTCGGACCGTAAAGGTTTGCGTATGTGCATTGCGGCTGGGCTTTGCGCCATATATTAAGTTGAGTATTCGGCATTACTTCACCGCAGAACACCACATTTTTAAGTTTCGGCAATTCAATCTCCGAAAGCACTCCCGAATTTGCCACATTAATCATAACGGTCGGTACCCAGAATATTGTCGTAATATCATTATCACGCACAAATTCCGGCAACTTTACAGGGAACATAAACAATGTCTCAGGAATTATCACCATCTTTGCACCTGTCAAAAGACAGCTGTATATATCAAATATCGAATTATCAAAATAGAACGGTGCTTGATTTCCAAGTATAGAATTTTCATTGATATTAAATGTCTTTGCAACCCAAATTGCATAATCTATAACGCCTCTGTGCGGCACTGTAACGCCTTTCGGTGCACCTGTCGAACCAGATGTGAACATTATATAAATAGGGTCTGTATCAATTACCGAATTAAGAGTTTTTTCGATAAGTTCCCCGTCCGTTTCGGTCTCAACGATTTCCTCATATATATGAATACTCATTGACTCGGGTATGTTCATAGTCTTTAAAGTTTCCATACCCTGTGCGTCTGTGATTATATGACCTCTGCCTTGAAGTGAGTCAACAATTTTCTGTATTCTGTTCGCAGGCATATCGTACGCGGTAGGCACATACGGATTTGCACTGTACATCGCACCCATAAAACAAACCAAACACGATATGCTTTTCTTCAAATACACCATAACAGGTGCAGGCATATATCCTTGCGGAGTTGTCTTTGCAAGTGCCGTTCCGACAGCCTTTCCCTTTCTCTGCAATTCACTGAAACTAATTTCGCTCCATTCATCTGATATTGCAATTTTATCGTTAAACTTTTCAGCGGCTCTGTCAAGTAATTTTACCGCAGAATTCAAATGCGTCATAATTTCCTCCATACTGAAAACACCGTATTTTGTATATAGTAATCTATTCTAATTATAGCATTTTACTTATAATGTGTCAAGTTTGACCGATTTTACAAAAGGCATTGGCAAAACCGAATAAGGAATATATAATAATACCGTAATACCGTTGTCGGTGCGTATAACGGCACGTCGTCGATTTCAGCCGTAAACATAGGCAGTCAGCTTATGCAGAATTATTACAAGCTTTGTAGTCGGCTGTTCAATGGGTTGTACCGTGTTGACAGGCAGACAAACGGAAGTAAATCGGCAACAAAAACGCTCGGCTCTTTTTCGTCAATTATTATATTTTGCAATACAAAATCAAAAAAACTTAAATTAAATTCAAAAATCTGTTGTGTTCAAAGATTGGATTGAACAAAAATTCCTCGTCAAAGAAATCGATATTATCCTGACAATGTTCAACCTCCTTCGAATACAACACACAATTTTTTATTCTGTCTTTAAGCGAAAATTCTTTTCCGTTTCTAAGCCAACGTGCAATATCAAGCTGACGTATAATCACATACGACACCGCCGCAAAACGTACCTTTGTAAGCACGTCACAGTCAAACACCGCTTTCAGCAAATATCTGTATATGAAGTACACAAGCAAATTTTCATATTCGTATTCGCGTCCGCTTATGTATAAATCAAATTCACCGCTCAAATTATCGTAATTGTCAAAAATTCCGAGCGTGTTTTCAATTACCCCCGTCCAACTGTCCTCCATAATTTCAAGGCTAAGACATAGCTTGACGCACTCTTTTATGTCGTTTATACACTTTTCACTTTGTGAAAAATCGCAGTTATCCACACTTTGAGGTACTTTGTCAACGTTGTTGTTATTGATTTTATCCTGCACGTCATATGCATAATTCAAAATCGTTTTAACTCTGTCCGAAATGTTCATTTTTCGATTTTTAAGCACATCAAAAATATTTTCACGCACATTCAAAAGTATCCTTAAAAAATCTTCGTCACATTCTTCTTCATAATCAAATTTTTCAGTTTCAAAACCAGTCGGCTTGTCACTTTTAAAGATAAATTCCGCCGCACTTTCGCACGACATTCCAAGACCTTTTTCCGTTAAACTGCCGTATGTTTCGGTAAATCGCGGATATTCCGTACAAACGGTGCAGAGCTTATCCTCGCCGATGTTTATAAAAATATCGCATAAATTTTTGTCGTTCAAAAATGGACAACGGTTGTTTTTAAGCGTAAAACTATTTTCGTTACTCATATAACGGCGTAGCCTATCGCCAAACTCACCGCCGACCGAGTTATAAACTTCAAGACTTTCATCATCAATATCAACCTCCCAGCCGATACAGCAGTTATCTTCACACGCACCGCCGATACAGGCAAATTCATTGAAATACGTCGGAACACGCTTTATTCCCATATTTTCCATACCTCCGGTTTGTAGCCGACAGTCGCCTGCCTGCCGTTTCTGACAATAGGTGTTTTGAACAGTTGAGGATTTTCAAGCAGTTTGTCCTCTTTTGCCTCGTCCGCAAGATATTTTATAAGCATAAGAGTGTCTTTGTCCTTTGCCTTTTCGTCAATTAAGTTTTCATATCCGCCGACAGCTTGCTTGACGCTGTTGTATTCACCCTTGCTCATACCTTTTTCAGTCATATTGATTAGCTGATATTTTATTTTTCTCTCCTTAAAATATCTCTCTGCCTTTTTCGTGTCAAAACACTTCGATTTTCCAAATATCTGTATGTTCATAACTTTCTCCATTCAATTTTTTTATTAGAATATCATATTTATAATAAAAAAGCAAATCAAAAAAAGACTCTGTGTTAGAGTCTGTTATATCAAATAAATATCATATTCCCCTGTAATTTTATTGTTGTCTACATTATATACCAAAAAACGGTGTATTTCGAATATAAATTACCAATAGTTATCAGAAGTAACTATTCAAAATTAAATTGGCAGTACAATACAATTCTGAAACAGAAGAAAGATACTAGATTTGGATATAAGAAATAAAATCATTAAATAAAAAATTTAAAAAAGTAGCTTTAACACTACTGTTTCCTATCTCAACAAATATGTTTCTAATACAAAATACAAGCGAACTTGTAAACCAAATGAGTCTTTTCCAAAAGGATTACTCAAGTGCTACCGGCTCATTTAGGAATTTCGTATCATAACAACAGTAAATATCCCCCGGCATAGCCGGGGGCTTTTCATCAACGGGCATAGCCCCACTCTACTAGCCACGCGCGAAAGCGCATTAGTACGACTGCCTCTTGCTAAGGGCTCGTTACTCGCTGCCAGTAAACTTGGCTTTATTTCTTGAACGGTTCTACATCTTCAAATGTTAATTGACCATTCAGTCTGTCCTCTTTCAACTGATTACTTATATATGCATCTATCGCTTTAGTATTTTTCCCTACTGTATCCACATAATATCCTCTACACCAAAATTCTCTGTTTCTATATTTGTATTTCATGTTTCCCCATTTTTCATATATCATTATGCTACTCTTTCCTTTCAAAAATCCCATGAAGCTTGATACACTATATTTCGATGGTATTTCTACCAACATATGTACATGATCTGGGCATACTTCTGCATTAATTATATTTACTTTCTTCCAATTGCATAATTCTCTTAATATTTTTCCTATTTCTGCTCTTTTTTCACCGTAAAACACCTTTCTTCTATACTTCGGTGCAAATACTATATGATACTTGCAATTCCATTTTGTATGTGATAAACTGTGTATATCATTATTTTTCATATTGCTTAATTCTCCTTTTTATATAAATATTGTAAATGTCAAGTGAAAATGTACAAAAAGGGCAAATGAAAATGTACAATTTTGGCGGAAGCATATTTCGTAACATTCATCAAAGGATAAACAAGCATCTCTGCTGCTTTCGACGAATATCATGTCATATGCGTTGTATAACTACTGGGCGAATAAATTCGCCTCCCAATTAAAATCAGCTCCTGGTTTCAGCGTCTTCATCAAAAAGATTTCGGTCCTTTACCCTGTAGGAGTGCCCCGTGATTTTAATGATTTCACAGTGATGTACCAACCTGTCAATGATTGCGTTTGCAATTACTGCATCTCCAAAAACATCCGGCCATTTTGAAAAAGACTGATTTGTCGTAAGGATGGTTGGTCTGAATTCATATCTTGCTGCGATTAATTGGAAAAATCCATACGCCGCAGCTTTGTCAACCGGAAGATATCCGATTTCATCAATTATCAAAACTGTGTATTTGAGATAGTGTTTCACAACCTGCTCTACACGGTTTTCCTTTGATGCCTGCTTCAATTTCTCCATCAGTTTGGCAAAATTGATGAAATATGTAGATATTCTTTGGCTTGCTGCTTCAATTCCTATGGCTGTAGCAAGATGTGTTTTTCCTACTCCGCTTGAGCCAATAAAGATAATATTTGTTTTCGTTTCTATGAATCTCAAACTTGTTAAATCTGCAATTTGCTCTTTGTTTACTGATGGCTGGTATGAAAAATCAAAATCCTTAAACGTTTTAATGTACGGAAAATGTGATGTCGTAATATTAATCTTTTTTGCTCTTTCTGCACGAAATTCAATCTCTGCATTTGTAAGCTCAAGTAAAGAGTCTACAAGAGATGTTTTGTTTTTTGTTGATTTATCAATAACGTTCGGAAGAATTTCAAGCATCTTGGTAAGTGCAAGCTCTTCCATGTTGTTTTTTAATACATTAAAGCTTGTCATATATCTCAAGATTCCTTTCTGCAACAGCTGTAATTTCATCATCGGAAAGCCTTCTCAAAGAGCTACATCTTGCAATTTCCATATAGTCCTGATGATTGAAATTTGTAATCTTTGATGTTTTATCCCAATGGCGTATAAAATGTCCGTCAAAGGTAATATTGAAGCCTGTACCATCATCTTCAATATCTAAATATTTGCCGATGTATTTAGGTGGTACAGAATACTTTCTGCCCTCATAGGTAATCAATGATTCAACACTAACTTTCCTTTTGATGGTTTCCTTGAAATATCCTGAAAGAATATCAAGGTCTGTTTGTATCAGATATGGTTTTTCAATATCAAGTAATTCAAACGGCGGTTTATCTGTTGCCTGACATTTTTCAGAATTGATTTGTTCATTAAGCTCCATCGTTATTCTTTTAAAGTCATCAAAGCAGGTTATGTCTCCGCTGTAAACCTTTAATCTGTTCACAAGCTTTGCAGTAACTTCAACTTTGCCCTTTGTTTCGGGACGGTATGCCACACAGGCTTTTGGAATGAATCCGCAATCAGAGGAGAACATACTGAATTCATCATTAAACACAGGTTCATTGTACTGTGTACGTGCCTTATCAATTATTGAACGCATATTATCAAAGAGGATTTCATGAGGTACTCCACCTATG
Organism: Hominilimicola sp.; assembly: GCF_046972485.1. NCBI lineage: Bacteria > Bacillati > Bacillota > Clostridia > Eubacteriales > Oscillospiraceae > Hominilimicola > Hominilimicola sp. Next base: position 643 of record NZ_JBKVWU010000053.1, on the reverse strand, counting down.
TATTTAAACGCTTTAACAAGACATTCTTCTACTGTATGTAAATCTCTTGTTTCTGTAACACAAAGAAACTTAGTTCTTGAAAATCCGAGGATTAGTAAAAATACATTAAATTTTATTGTATCACCGTCTTTGGTTTTGAAATTCATTGACTCTTTCCAATCCACCTGAGCCTGAATACCCGGATTTGTTTCAAAACGGATAACAGCTTGCTTTTGTTTTTCAAGGTTAAGCTTTCGGATATAGTCTTTAATTGTGGTATATGAGCCTGTATATCCATGATGCTTCGTGATGTAGTTACAGATAGCAATAGCGGGAGCACCGGTTTTTAATTTTTCTTCTATTATCAATTCGAAGCCATCAGTTTTTCTGGGTTTATTTACTTTCGGCTGGGGCAGATTGTTTTTCACAGCATTGATAGCTTTAGAAACGGTTCTGCGGTCACAACCGTACTGACGAGCAAGCTTTGAACAGTTAATATTTACTTGTGTGTTATCTTTAAGCATAAACTTCACCTTCTCATAAATGTCTTTTCTGTAATTCATTTTCATCACTCCCAAATAGAGTATACTCTATTCAAAAGTGATTTGCCAGAATTGTACATTTTGAGTTGGCGTTTTTGTACATTTTTATTTTAACATTTATA
>NZ_JBKVWU010000052.1:0-14494 GCF_046972485.1 Hominilimicola sp. | reverse complement strand
GCTTAAAGAGCATAGCGAGGGTATTATCGCACTGTCGGCTTGTATTGCGGGTGAAGTGCCGAAAGCATTGCTTAGAGGCGACTATGACGAAGCAAAAAAAATCGCTTTAAAATATGCGGAGGTTTTGGGTAAGGATAATTATTTCCTTGAAATTCAAGACCACGGACTCAGCGAACAAAAGAGAATAATTCCGGATATGTTGAGATTGTCGGAGGAAACGGGTATCGGACTTGTTGCGACAAACGATATACACTATTTGAAAAAAGAGGACGCAAAGTATCAGGACGTTTTGATGTGTATTCAAATGGAAAAAAAGGTTGACGATCCCGACAGGATGAAGTTTGAAACGGAAGAATTTTATATTAAGTCACCGGAAGAAATGACGTCGCTTTTTGAATATGTGCCGCAAGCGATTGAGAATACGGAAAAAATCGCAAAGAGATGTAATGTTGATTTTGATTTCGGTACAAGGCACTTGCCTGCTTATGCAGTGCCGGACGGTAAGAACGCGTTTGAATATTTACGTGAACTTTGTCAAAGCGGTCTTGAAAAACGATATTCACCTGTATCGGACGAATTACAGAAACGTCTTGATTACGAACTCGGTGTAATAAAAAGTATGGGGTTTGTGGACTACTTTCTTATTGTATGGGACTTCATACATTTTGCAAAAAATAACGGTGTTATGGTCGGACCGGGACGTGGAAGTGCGGCAGGCAGTATCGTTGCGTACAGTCTTGGCATAACAACGGTTGACCCGATAAAATACGGACTTATTTTTGAACGTTTCTTAAATCCCGAACGTGTAAGTATGCCCGATATTGATATAGACTTTGCGCCAAACGGCAGACAGAAGATTATAGATTACGTTGTTGAAAAATACGGTGAAGGGCAGGTTGCACAGATAATTACATTCGGTACAATGAAAGCAAAACTTGCGATTCGTGATGTCGGACGTGCTCTTGATATACCGTATGCGGAGGTTGACAAAGTTGCGAAACTTGTGCCGTTTGATTTGAAAATGACGATAAGCAAAGCACTTGACATAAGTACGGAACTTCACGCACTTTATGAAAATGATCCCCAAATAAAGGAATTGCTTGATACTTCAATGGCACTTGAGGGACTTCCGCGTCACGCGTCAACGCATGCGGCAGGTGTGGTTATAACAAGTGAGCCGATAGTCAATTATGTGCCGTTGCAGTTAAACAGTGAAAATTTTATAACGACGCAGTTTACGAAAGATACGGTTGAAAATCTCGGCCTTTTGAAAATGGACTTTTTGGGACTTAGAAACCTTACCGTAATTGAAAACGCAGTGAAAATTATCAAGCGTACAAGGGGTATTGACCTCAATATGGACGAGATTGATTATGACTGTAAGGAAGTATATGAACTTATTTCAAGCGGTAATACAGACGGCGTATTTCAGCTTGAAAGTGCCGGAATGCAGTCATTTATGCAGGAATTAAAGCCTGATACGCTTGAAGATGTTATAGCGGGTATTGCACTTTATCGACCGGGTCCGATGGAACAAATTCCGCGATATATAAAAAGTAAGAAAAATCCAAAAACAATTAAATATAAGCACCCGCTTTTGAAAAATATTCTTGACGTTACATACGGCTGTATGGTGTATCAGGAACAGGTGCTTGAAATTGTGCGTACACTTGCGGGATATTCGCTCGGTAAGGCTGACTCTATGAGAAGAGTTATAAGTAAGAAAAAAGCCGACCAAATGGTTATTGAACGTAAAAACTTTATTTATGGCAGTGACGACGGAGATATACCGGGTTGTATCAAAAACGGAATTGACGAACAGACGGCAATTTCGATATTTGACGAAATAAACGATTTCGCAAATTATGCTTTCAACAAATCACACGCGGCGGCATATGCATTTGTAACGTATCAGACCGCATATTTAAAGACGTTTTATCCCGTTGAATATATGGCGTCACTTATATCGAGTATTGATGACCTTGACAAGATAAACCATTATATCGCAAACTGCAAGGAAATGGGGATCGACCGTTTGCCGCCTGACGTAAATAAAAGTGAGGATACGTTTACTGTTGAAAATAACAGTATTCGTTTTGGATTGTCGGCGGTTAAAAATGTCGGTCGTGCGATGATTTTAAATCTTGTCAATGAGCGTAAGAATAACGGCGAATTTAAAACCTTTTCTGATTTTATCGATCGTATGGCAGGTCGGGATATGAATAAACGTGCGCTTGAGGGATTGATTTCGTGCGGTGCGTTTGATTCCATGGGCGTTAAACGTTCACAGCTTTTGGCTGTTTACGAAAAAGCACTTGACGGTACGGCAAAAGCCGCAAGGGATAATGTTGCGGGTCAAATGTCGCTTTTTGATACAATCGAAGAACAAAGTGAAATGCAATTTCCGAATATTGACGAACTTGACAAAAAGACGATGTTAAAGATGGAAAAACAGTCTACCGGACTATATTTTTCCGGACATCCGATGGAGGAATATACGGATAAAATAAAAAAACTTACAAAATATAATATAAGCGATGTTTTAACCAGTGTGCATAAAGACGAGGACGGCAACTATCATGCGGTTGAGGGCGGACTTCAGGACGGCGATATGATGATTATATGCGCCGCCATAGCGTCAAGAAAAAATAAAACGACACGTTCAAATGCACAGATGGCTTTTCTTAATGTGGAGGACGTATACGGCTCTGTCGAATGTATAGTATTTCCTAAAGTTCTGAATGAATTTTCACCGCTTTTGCAGGAAGACAATCTTGTTGCGATAGCTTGCAGATTGTCGATAAGGGAAGACGAGGCACCTAAAATATTAATGCAGTCCGTTCAGCTTTTGGACGAGGCACTTATGGCAAAAAAAGAGCCGAAAAGACTGTACATTCAGCTTGAAACGAGAAATGACGAAAATTTGAAAAACGTAGAAAAGTATCTGTCACCGTATCAAGGTGATATGGAAGTAAGACTTTTCTTTAAAGATACAAGAAAAATGTCGTCTGTACCGAGAAGATTATGGTTTAACGGTACAGAAAATGCAATTTATGACTTAAAAAATATCTTCGGAGAGGATAATGTTAAAATAAAGTAGCAATATTCACGAAAACATAAACTTGCATAATTAAAAATTTTATTGTATTTACTCTTGAAATATTTTGCGAAATGCTATATTATATTATAGATGTAGTATTTTGCAAAATTACCGAAACGAGGTATTAATTATGGATGAGTATATTGTAGTAAAAGCACTTGAAAACGGTGTGAATATTATAGGGCTTACAAGCGGCAAGGATACAAAGTTTCATCATACGGAGAAACTTGATAAGGGAGAGGTATTTCTTGCTCAATTCACAGATGTTACAACAGCAATAAAGATTAACGGTGCTGCTGAGATATACACGAAACATGGTAAGCTAATGTCAGATGCGAGATAAGGTTTGCCTTATCGGCAGGAGGTTTATTTTATGTGGACAGTAATTTATGTATCGCAGTCAATCGAAACAGCAAAAAAGCTTATAGATGTACTTTTGACGAATAAAGTAATTTCCAAATTAAGACGCACAAATAACTGCAATGGAAATGAGAGTAGTTGTTACGAGGTACTTGTACCGAGTACGGAGCTGGAAACAGCACAGGATTTAATTTTTGAAAACGAACTGTTTTAAAAAATCGTGGGAGGATTGACAAATTATGGAGAACAAAAATGTAAGAACAATAGGTGTTTTAACCAGTGGTGGTGACGCACCGGGAATGAATGCGGCAATTCGTTCGGTTGTCAGAGTAGGTTCATATTACGGACTTAAAGTCTTTGGTGTAAGACGTGGATATAACGGTCTTATAAACGGTGAATTGGAAGAAATGAATGCAAGATCTGTTTCTGAAATTCTTCAAAGAGGCGGAACTATTCTTCAAACAGCGCGTTGTCTTGAATTTAAGGAAGAGGCAGGCGTAAAGAAAGCTGTTGAGATTGCAAAGGTATTCGGTCTTGACGGTCTTGTTGTCGTCGGCGGTGACGGTTCATTCAGAGGCGCGAGAGATTTATGTGCGGCAGGTCTTCCGACTATCGCACTTCCTGGTACAATCGACAATGACATCAGTTGCAGTGAGTATACAGTTGGTTACGATACTTGTCTTAACACTGTTAAAGACGCAGTCGATAAAATCAGAGATACGGCACAGAGCCACGAAAGATGTTCAATCATCGAAGTAATGGGCAGAGCGGCAGGTTATATTGCTATTCAGGCAGGTATCGCTTGCGGTGCTGAGGTTATTCTTGTTCCTGAAAGAAAGTGGAGTTTTGACGAAGACGTACTTCGTCCTATTCTTGAGAGTAAATCAAGAGGAAGAAAGCACTCTATTATTATCGTTGCCGAAGGTATCGGCGGTGTTATTGAAATGGCTAAAGAAATCGAAGAAAAGACAGGCATTGAATCAAGAGCTACTATTCTTGGTCACGTTCAAAGAGGTGGCAGTCCGACAGTTCGTGACAGAGTTGTGGCAAGTGAAATGGGTTGTAAGGCGGTTGAGCTTTTACTTGAAGGTAAGCAGAACAGAATCGTATGTATGCAACAACATGAAATTGTTGATGTTGATATTGAAGAAGGTCTTGCAATGAAGAAAGAATTGCCTCAGAATTTAGTTGATTTAGCAAAGAAGTTAACAGTATAATATATGAGGCGGACATTTTGTCCGCCTTTTGTTAGATGAGGCTAAAAAACAAACGGTTACGTTTGATATAAGAGAGAATGGGGTATAACACTTATTAAAGGAGTAGAATAGATTTATGAGAAGAACAAAAATTATTTGTACAATGGGTCCGGCGACCGACAACGAAGATGTGCTTAGGGATTTGATGCTTAACGGTATGGACGTTGCGCGTCTTAATTTTTCACACGGAAGTCATGAAGAAGCATTAGAAAGAATCAACAGAATTAAAAAGGTCAGAGATGAACTTAACATTCCTGTTGCAATTTTGCTTGACACAAAAGGCCCCGAAGTTCGTATAAAGGACTTTAAAGAAGGCAAGGTTGAACTTAAAGAAGGTCAAAAGTTCACTTTGTGCACAGATGACGTTGTGGGTGACGAAAATCAAGTTTCTATCACTTATGCAAATCTTCCGAATGACGTTAAGGTGGGAAGTAAAATTCTTATTGACGACGGTCTTATTGAGATGGAAGTTATCAGCGTAAAGAATAGCAAAATTCTTTGTAAGGTTAAAAACGGCGGAGTTGTTTCAAATAAAAAAGGTGTTAACGTCCCAAATGTCGCACTTTCAATGCCTTATATGAGCAAAAAAGATATTGACGATATTCTTTTCGGTATCGAGCAGGACGTTGATTTTATTGCGGCGTCATTCGTAAGAACTGCCGATGACATAAGAGAAATTAAAACTCTCTTGAGAGATAACGGCGGAAGAGATATAAGAATAATCGCAAAGATTGAAAATGCCGAGGGTGTTGATAATATTGATGATATTATTCGTGAAACTCACGGTATAATGGTTGCGAGAGGTGATATGGGCGTTGAAATTGATATGCATGACTTGCCTGTGCTTCAAAAGAGCCTTATCAAGAAAACATACAGAGCAGGTAAGGTTGTTATTACGGCAACACAAATGCTTGATTCAATGATAAGAAACCCAAGACCGACAAGAGCGGAGGCAACTGACGTTGCAAATGCAATTTATGACGGTACAAGTGCGATTATGCTTTCGGGTGAAACGGCTATCGGAAAATATCCGGTTGAAACGGTCAAGACAATGGCAACAATCGCGGAAAGAACGGAAAATGATATTGACTATGTAAAACGTCTTGACAGAATGAATTTCGATTCGCGTATGGACGTTACAAACGCTATCAGCCATGCTACTTGTACAACGGCACATGATTTGCACGCGGCGGCTATAATTGCGTTGACATATTCGGGCGGTACTGCAATGCAGCTTTCAAAGTTCAGACCTACTTGTCCGATTATTGCACCGACATTGAGTGTAAAAGCAAGACGTCAGCTTAATCTTTCGTGGGGCGTTATCCCGATTATGAGTGAAACAAGAAAGAATACCGACGAACTTTTTGACCATGCGGTTGAATGTGCTCAAAAGACAGGTCTTATCAAAGACGGCGACCTTGTTGTTATAACAGGAGGTGCACCTATGGGCGTTGCGGGTACGACTAATATTATGAAAGTTCACCTTGTCGGTCATATACTTGTAAGCGGCCGTGGACTTGATTCGATTAATGCAACGGCTAATGTATGTGTTGCTACAAGCTACGAAGAACTTAAAAATAGTTTCTGTGACGGTGATATTGTTGTAACAAACAACGTCACAAAGAATATGATACCTATTTTGAAAAAATCAGCAGGTATTATTTCTGAAGAAGTGGGCGAGGCGAATAATGCAAGCGTGCTTGCGGTTGCACTTGATATTCCTGTAATTGTTGCGGCGGCAGGTGCCACAAAAGTACTAAAGAGCGGCACGACCATTACAATGGACGCAAAACGCGGACTTGTTTATTCGGGAATGGAAGAGATAAATTGAGCTTGCCAGCAAAATGTCGACAGCTCCAAATAATATACATCGGAAAGGAAAAGAAAAATGGCATTTGTAAGTGAAACGCATTTGACAGTAAGATACGCAGAAACCGATATGATGGGAATTGTCCATCATTCGAGATATTATCCTTGGTTTGAAGTTGCGAGAACGGATTTCATCAAAAAAATCGGTATGAGCTATACCGAAATGGAGAAAATGGGGATAATGTTACCGCTTACCGAAACAGCTGCAAAGTATTATTACGGTTTAAAATATGAGGACGAAGTGCTTGTAACTTGTAAAATGACAAAGCTTACCGTTGCAAGATGTGAATTCACTTACGAAGTCTATAAACTTCCGGAAAAGAAGCTTATGACTGTCGGAAAGACCGGTCACGGATTTGTAAACCGTGAATTTGTACCGATAAATCTTAAAAAGCTATATCCTGAAATATGGAACAAAATGCACGACCTTTTGGAGGATTAAAATATGAAAATAGTAATCCTTGACGCAAAGACGCTTGGTGACGATATTGAATTTTCTGTGTTTAATAAGTTGGGTGATGTGAGCGTATATCAAACAACGTCATCTCTGCAGCTTAAAGACAGAATAAAGGACGCCGATATTATAATCGTAAACAAAATCAGACTTAACAAAGATAATTTGACCGACGCAAAAAAATTGAAATTGATATGCGTTACGGCAACAGGTTATGATAATATTGATATAAATTATTGTTGGCACAAGGGAATAGGTGTGTGCAACGTAAAAGGCTATTCAACCGATTCCGTTGCACAGATTACCGTTTCTATGGCATTGTCATTGGCAAGTCATTTGAATGAATTTAATAACTATGTCAAAAGCGGAAAGTATATGATAAGCGGTGTGCAAAACCACTTGAAACCGTATTTTAATGAGCTTAAAGGTAAGACTTGGGGTGTAATCGGACTTGGTAATATCGGTCAGAGAACGGCTGATATTGCTTATGCACTCAGTATGAAAATCGTGTCAAATTCACGCAGATACCATGAGGGTTATGAGTGGCTTGAACTTGATGAATTGTGTAAAGTTGCGGATATTATATCCGTTCATGTACCGCTTACAAGTCAAACTAAAGGTATGATAGACGAAAAACGCATTTCATTAATGAAAGACGGTGTTATATTTATTAATGTTTCACGCGGTGCTGTGGCAGATGAAAACGCACTTGTTACGGCGGTTGAAAACGGCAAAATAGGCGGACTGGGTGTTGATGTGTATTCGGTTGAGCCGATTACGAATGACAGCCCGTACAATCGGATTTTAGACCGCAGTAATGTTATATTAACTCCGCATATGGCATGGGGTGCGTATGAAGCGAGAGTCAGATGTATGAATGAGATTGTTAAGAATATAGAAACGTTTATGATGGGCGGTAAACGCAACAGAGTAGATATTGATATATAAACAAAAGTGTCTACACACCGGCAGAGGTCGAGAAATTAGTTCGGATTTTGTGAAAATGAACTCGTCGGCGTACGATGGTACGTTAGAGTTTATTTTCGCAAAAAGTGCACAGGCAAGCCGTATATCGAAGATAGGCTTGCCTGTTATTTGTTATAGCTATAAATTAAATTGTAAAATATAAAAAATAATATTTTGCACGTTCCGGACAATTTGTCGACAGTCTGCGGGGACACTAAATTTTAGTGTCCCTTCTTGCTAATTTGATTTAATTTCAGTTAATTTAATATCATCAGTCGCTTTGATTTTTTCTTTTTCGGAAAGTGTAAATGAATACGAATTATTATAAGCAACGGCCAAATCTTCGCTTACACGAGCTTTACTGCCTGATGAATAAATTACAAGAGTTCCCGTACCTGTGGCGATGTATCGTCCGGCAGGGATTTCTGACGGGCAAGTATAGCTTTGGTCTTTCTTTAATGTATATGTTTTGCCTGTCTTTTCGGTTGTTTGTAATGACGAGTTTTGATTTTGCAGTTCCTCAATTTGTGAGTCGAGTTCAGATGACTTTTGATTTAATTCGGTAATGTCGTTTTTTAATTTGTCATTCTTTTTCTTTGCCTCCATAAAGTAATTATTTATGGTGGTTTTTGTACTCAATTCCGAATTTAGGTCATTTATCTGACTTTCCAAATCATTTTTTGTATCGGTAAGTGATGATGTATTTTCTTCAAGTGCAGATATTTGAGTTTTCAGTTTTTCTGTTGCAAGAGAATTTGTGTCAAAATAGTTGCCGAGTGAAAAACAAACCACACCGATTATAATCGTGAAAAACGAAAGTATTATAACATATAATTTTTTTTGCGTCATAATCGTCATATCCTTTCATTATTTTATCGGAATAAATTGAGCCTTGCCCTTGATTTTTATTGTTTCATCATCGTTTAATACGTAATCTTTTCCGTCAGCGGTTAAATTCGAGTTTACTCTTGCTTTTCCTGATGACGAAATCGCAATACTTCCAGAACCCATAATTGTATATTTACCGGCTTTTATATTTTCTCCGACTGCGTAAGTACCCGATGTCAAAGTTAAAGTTGATTGAGAAGTCGATGATACTTGGTTATTCAAGGAATCGAATGTGCTTTGCTTTGTATTGACCGTATTTTGCAATTCCTCTTTTTCTTTTTCGAGTTTATCGTTTTCGTCATTTATTTTTTCAAGACCGTTTTGCGACGTTGTAAATTCTTCATAGTTTTTTTTCTTATCGGCTAAATCCGAATTAAGAGTATTTATTTCATCGGAAAGCGATGAATAATTGTTTTGTGCCGTAATATATTCCGAATTTGTATTTTGTAATTTTTCAAGTCGTTTTGTTATTTTGTTATCGTTTTTCGGTATGAAAAAACCGACAAAAAATACTCCCAAAATAATCACAATACATACTGCCGATGATATTTTTATAAACAGCGGTGATAAATCCTTTGCGAGATTATCCCAATATGCAAACTTGATTTTTTTATTGTTTGTCGGTTGTTCGTCAATGATTACTTCTATAATATCCTTGTCTTTCTCCAAAAATAATCACCTCGTTTAATTTAAAACTTGCGTAAGAAATACATCCTTAAACTGATAAGCAAAACTGTCGGCGGATTTTTTTGCCTTTTCAAAATCGTCAAAAATACCGAAAACTGTCGGACCGGAACCGCTCATAACGGCATTAACGGCGCCGTTCATAATCATTTTGGTTTTGATACCGCCGACAATCGGATACATTTTAGCGGTCACGTTTTCCATAACGTTGCAAAGCCTGTCTGCAACGCCGTAAAGATCGTTATTATTTAAAGAGTCAATCATTCCGTCTGTGTCGGGACGAATTTCGATAGGTGCGTTGTCAATTTGTTCGTAAATAAGTGCCGTAGATACGTTGATAGGCGGTTTTACGAGTAAGATGTACGCATTCGGCATAGGGGAGAGCGGTTTTAAAATTTCACCGATACCCTCCGCAAGCTGTGTACCGCCGTCAAAACAGTACGGCACATCTGCACCGAGTGACGCACCGATATGCATAAGCTCATCATTAGAAAGAGGATTGCCGTGGAGCATATTTATTGCGGTAAGAACCGCCGCACAATTACCGCTGCCGCCGGCAAGCCCTGCGGCTACGGGTATATTTTTGTGAATTACGATTTTTGCACCGCTGCGAATACCTGTCGCTTTAAAAAATGCGTCTGCCGCTTTATAGGCGATGTTTTTTTCATTGCAAGGCAAATACGGCAAATTTGTTGAAATAGAAATACCCCTGTGCGTTTTATCGACTAAAATAAGGTCAAACAGCGATACTGTCTGCATAATCATTTTAATGTCGTGATAACCGTTTTCGCGTTTTGAAAGTACGTCAAGTGTAAGATTTATTTTTGCATATGAACGTGTTATCGCACGTCTGCCTGTTAAAACTGTATTTTCGGCAAGCATTTCTGTTCATTCCTTTCTTAAAGCAGATTGTGTGATTTGTCTACTATTTCTTGTATTTTTTCATCTGTGATGTTATCCTCACATTCGGCTTTTTTCAAATATGCAAGATATTCAATGTTGCCCTCCGGACCTTTGATAGGTGAGAATGAAAGACCTGCAACGTGCAAATCAATACTTCGTGCGAAGTCAAGAATTTTCTTTATAACTTCATAGTGTACCTTTATGTCTTTTACAACACCTTTTTTACCGACCTGTTCACGTCCTGCCTCGAATTGTGGCTTTATAAGTGCGACAATTTCGCCGTTATCGGCAAGAAGTGTTTTTGCAACGGGTAGTACAAGTTTAAGCGAAATAAATGACACGTCAACAGACGCAAAATCAATTTCTTCGCCAATGTCCTCAGGTGTCACATAGCGGATATTGGTACGCTCCATATTTACGACTCTTTCGTCCTGACGTAATTTCCACGCGAACTGACCGTAGCCGACGTCAACGGCGAATACCTTAACAGCACCGTTTTGGAGCATACAATCGGTGAACCCGCCTGTTGACGCACCTATGTCCATTGTGGTTTTACCCTCAAGGGTAATCGGAAATTCCTGCATAGCTTTTTCAAGTTTTAATCCGCCGCGGCTTACATATTTTAAAGTTTCGCCGCGAATTTCCGCAACGGTTGTATCTTCGTCAACCATCTGTCCGGCTTTGTCGCATTTTTGGTTTTTTACATACACTTGTCCTGCCATAATTAGAGCCTTCGCTCTTTCACGGCTTTGTACCTGTCCGTTTTTGACAAGAAGTGCGTCAAGTCTTATTTTTCCCATAGTTCTTATCCTTTTAATTTATTTTTGATGCAATCGTCTTTGCATCAAGTCCGTATAATTTATCAAGTTCATCTATTGAGCCGTGCGTAATCGGTTGGTCGGGGAAAGCAAATATTTTAAATTTGCAGTCGATATGGTTTTCTTCAAGCAATGTGCCTATCATACTTCCCATACCGCCGATTTTTACGTTGTCCTCAATGGTTATAACGCTGCCTGTCTTTTTTGCCGACTCGATTATGCTCTTTGTATCGAGCGGTTTTATTGTAGGCATAGCTAAAATTTCAACTGATTTTGTTGTAAGTTTTGCAACTTCTTCGGCACGTTTAACCATTCTGCCTGTTGCGATAATTGTAACATCCGAGCCGTTTTGTATGCACTGTGCTTGTCCCAAAGTGAAAGCGGAAGGCACGTTTTCAGCCTCTGTTCCGCCGCGTGGGTAACGTATTGCAATCGGTGCATTAAATTTATTGATTGCAAAATCAAGCATATATTCAAGCTGATCGAGCGTGGCAGGTGAAAGAATTGTCATATTCGGCATATGTGATAAGTACGAAATATCGTATACACCCTGGTGTGTTTCACCGTCTGCGCCGACTATACCGGCACGGTCGATAGGAAATACAACGTGAAGTTTTTGCAGACAGACGTCGTGCAAAGTTTGGTCGTATGCACGTTGCAAGAATGATGAATACAACGGTATAACAGGAGTGTATCCGACCGTTGCCAGTCCTGCTGAAAGTGTAACACCGTGCTGTTCGGCAATACCGACATCAAAAAATCTGTATTTATATTGCTCTTGAAATTCGTCAAGTCCTGTGCCGTTAGGCATTGCACCTGTGATTGCAACTATTTTCTTGTTGTTTTTCGCTAATCTGACAAGCGTATTGCCAAATCTTGCACTGTATGTTTCACTGCCTTTTTTCGTTTCGCCCGTAGCTTTGTCAAAAGGTGATATGCCGTGGAATTTTTGCGGATTGTTTTCCGCCGGGGCATAACCTTTGCCCTTTTTCGTGTGGACGTGTATAAAGACAGGTCGTTTTTCTTCTTTTGCGTATTCAAGACATTGTATAATTTCTGTTAGATTGTGACCGTCAACAGGTCCCATATATATAAATCCCATATCGTCAAAAATCGTTGTAGGGATTACAAGCCTGCGGAAGAAACGTTTTATTTGCTTTAATATATTTGCGGTAGGTTTGCCTATTGTAGGCATTTTTTTTAAAAAATTTTCAACCGCGTGTTTTGAGCGAAAATAAAAAGGCGACATTCTGAGTGAACGCAAGTGTTTTGACACCGCACCGACATTTTTTGAAATAGACATTGCGTTGTCGTTCAAAATAAGTATAAGCGGTGTTTTTGAATGACCTGCGTCATTCATAGCCTCGTACATCATACCGCCCGTAAGAGCACCGTCACCGAATACTGAAATTACATTGTAATTGTCACCGGCAAGGTCACGCCCTCTGGCAATACCGAGTGCGGCTGAAATTGAAGTTGAGCTGTGACCGGTATTAAATATGTCACAATCACTTTCACTTGTTTTCGGAAATCCCGACATTCCGCCGAACTGACGGAGCGACTTGAACCCGTCTTTTCTTCCTGTAAGAATTTTATGCACATAAGACTGATGACCTACGTCAAAGACAATCTTATCTTCAGGCACATTAAAAACAGTGTGAATAGCAACGGTCAATTCAACAATCCCCAAGTTTGAGGCGAGATGACCGCCGGTTTCCGATACACTGTCAATCAGAAACTCGCGAATTTCACTGCAAAGAGTTTTCAATTCGTCTTTATTTAATTTTTTCAAATCATCGGGTGATTCGATTTTATTTAAAATTTTCTCCATCACCAATGCCCCATTAATGTTATTTGCAACGTTTAAAAACACTCATTATTTTTCCAACCGTAAAAACGATTGAGTTACCGTTATTCATAGAGATTCCCTTAGACATAGCTTTACCGCCGATAGTAAGAGAACTGACAATACCTGTAAGTATAAGGCTCGGCAATATACCGCTCAGGTTAAATTTTGCGACAAGTTCCGAAACAATAAGAGTTGTCGTTGCACCGGAAATAATTCCGGCAATATCGCCGATTACGTCACAGCATAAGTTTGCAAGTTGAGGTGCGTGACGTATTACGGAAATACTTTCTCTTGCACCTTTGACTTTGCGTGCCGCAAGGGAATGAAAAGGCTTTTCTTCCGCAGACTGAACAGCCGTACCAATCATATCGAATAAAATATTTATTGCAATGATAGTGAACAAAACTATAAATGCAAAAAATAAATTGAGCGATTGCATCGCAACCGATGTTATAAGACTGAATACCAATGACAGCACGAACGAAAGGAAGATTACGAAAATCGTCCATTTGTGTGAAGTCGAAACATTTGAATCAGGTTTTGGTACTTTAAATTTTTTTCGCCTGTGAGAGTCAGATTTATCCAAGTTTGTAAATCTCCTTTTCTATAATAATAAATCGGCAAAATGCCGATCAAGAATTTCAATATTTAAAATAGGGTAATGAACAGAGTAAAGTTTGCGGCATAGGTCCGGTTGGCTTTCCCATAAATCTGCTTAATCGTCGCCGAAAAAGCGGTTTCCCATTAAAGACTTATACTGTTTTGTAGTTACCGGATTGCCACTGAGTCCGCACTGCAATCCCCTGTTCATCCAATTACGACAGCCTAGAAGTTTTCCCAAACAGCCTGAGCTTTCCGTATCCTCTTTTGCAAATATGGTTTCAAGACGCATTGCCTTTTTGCCACTGGCCGAGCGGCGAAAAAGTTTTGGGCGTCTATCCGCCATATCCACTCAAGGCTGGCTACGCTGCCCACAGCATTCATACCACGTCCCTTGTGAGGACGTGAATTACTAACCGCAAAACAGGTTTTCCCCTATGCCGTAACGACTTGCTCCCTTAGGAGGTATGGGCCGCCACAGTCATAGGCCTCCACGGAAAAGGGGGTAAGGTTACCATGCCGTTGGAAACCGCCCCTAAACCTTAACTCCCAGCATCAGCCCCGAACTGGGCGTTCAAAGCAAAACACCAGAAACTTCATCGATGTGCCATTTGGCGGATTTTTAGGCCCGCTTTCCGAAGAGCCGTACTGACTAGGATACTGCACCACTATTAATTGTAATTAAATATAACATATTTTTTGTGAAAAGTCAACAAACCAAAAAAAAATTTACAATTTATATATATT